>CAYYHN010000608.1:0-3540 GCA_964471245.1 uncultured Rhodothermaceae bacterium
CAAGGCACGCATAGCCGCACCATCACCTGACATATCATTAGTCAGTCCCTCCTCATCCTGGAGGTCAGCCTCAGCGAACACGCCATCACTGGAGGCACCATCTCCTGTCGATAAGGTTGGCGGAGCCAGCAAATCCATTTGAACCCGTGCTGTGTCAGCAACCAACGCGCGCGGCGCTTCTGGTGGAGCCATGAAATGGGTCACCTCCACCTGAGGCATTACAGGCGGGGCAAACAGGTCAGGATTAGGCTCGTAAGTGCCAATAACGATATCAGCGGTGCCTTGTGCACCATCTTCAACTACGAGGCGCTTCGTTCGTACGACGCCTTCTACAACTGCATTAGTACGAATGGTTAGACAATCGTGCACCTCTATATCGCCTTCCAAAAGGCCCCCAACGACCAAGTTTTGGGCACGCACCCGGCCTTTGACTATAGCGTTGGGCGAAATAACCATACGTCCTTCGACATCGAGATCCGCCTCGATATGACCGTCTATGCGGATATCTTGCTGAATCTTCAGGTGCCCTCCGACCAACGTGGTTTTAGAACCAAACATCGTAACAAGGTCCGGAGGAATGGCCGAAGTTACCGGCTTGCGGCGTTTCATACTACTAAGGAGTGGTAACTAAGAAACAGGGATATATGGAGCTATTCCCCTCTTAGAGGGGTAAGGGTGAGAAGGCAGTAGGGTTGGTAAGGACGTAATCAGATCACGCGTTTGTGCCAAAGCAAGCTTACCATTCGCCACTACCTGGTTCATCTTGCACTGTCAATACCGTTTGCGCATTACCAATATCAATGCCAACGGGCACCGTATTGCCGGCACCGGAAAGACTATACGAACGGATGCAATAGCCTGTACTGGCGAGCGAAAGCGGATCATCAACGACGTCTACATCAAGAATGCCGTCGAATTCATCTTGGAAGCAGCCTACCAGATCCGGATACAACGATCCGCCTCCTGAAAGCAGCAACGTGCCACTCCGGTTGAAGTCCTCATCTAGCCATGTATTGCGTAGGATGGGCGAGATGACGTCTTGGTAATAGCGTGTGAGGGCACGTTTACGCACATCGCGGAGATCGATCTTCCGGCGGTTGATGACGATAGCGCCACGCTGGAACGCCGTGTCAAACTGGTGCTCGGTGCGAAGGCCAAGGTAGTGGGTTTCCATGACCTCACGCCGTGCTAACTCCACCGCATATCGAATCCCGCTCGTGCTAAGCATAGTACGTTGCACAATGCCAGATTCGGTACTCAGGCAAGCCTCACAGGTGCCATAGCCGAGGCTCACCATAAAAAACGGCCCCTTCTGCCGCCGATTCCCCTTGCGTGCGCCGATGATACAGCCAATCACCTCAGGAATCACATCCACCTTATCAATCTGGATGACGCGCGTCTGTTTGGCGCGCCCCCCGTAAGGTGCGGTGTCATGCGTGATTTCCTGTTCCTCACCAACCAACCCCGCTACTAAATTGCGGTTGATCTGGAACGTAGAGAACGGAAAACCGACCGTGAGGGTGATGGGATCGTCTACGATTGTTGAGGCCAACAGCAACCCGGTCTTAAGCAGGAGTTGGTAGTCGAGGTCTTCCGGGGAACTGTTGATGGCCTTGTGCGGGGAGACGCCTTCGCTCAGAGCCAAGTGGCCGATGATATAGCCCTCGTCGTTGTTGTAAATCCGAAGTCCGTGCAGCAGATCCGGAGCGACGTTGCGCAACTCACTGTTATGACTTTCAACTACACTCGGGAACAGAAGCTGTTTCATGATACCAGTCGATAGAAAAGAAAAGAGGCCCTCGGTTGCAGGCCAAAACCATGCGACCAAGAATCTACGACAATTCGCTCAAAAAAGAGGCTGGTTCCCCAAAAAGCGTAAACATCACACATACTACCGTGTAGGCTTCCTTTTCTAGAGGGACGTTCTAGAAAATCGCCTACCTGTCTCATGTCTGTTAGATGCGTACTTTGTGCAGAAGTACCGACACCAATAACAGCATTATAGGTAAATAAGCATGCTTAGCGGTAATAACAGAAGGTATTATGCTTCCGTAATAACGGAATTTAAACGCATAGCGCGTAAATGTCAACTGTTTTGATGGTATGCCCCCGGCCAAACGGTTTCATTTCCTGATACGGTTCCTATCTTGCGACCTCTATGTTGTCGTCACGTTGAAAAGAATCCATGCAGGTTGCTGAATCCACGATCTGGCTTACCGGAGCCTCGTCCGGCATCGGCGAAGCGCTTGCGTACGCCCTCGATCAAGCAGGCGCTCACCTCATACTATCGGCCCGCCGCGCCGACGCGCTGGAAGCCGTCCGCACCCGCTGTACCCGCCCTGACGCCCATACCATCGTCCCGCTCGACCTCGCCGATCCGGCCTCCATTGCCTCCGCTGCGGCAACCGTAGGCGAGCACACACACCCCCTCGACCTGCTCATCAACAACGGCGGCATCAGCCAGCGCGACCTCGCGCAAGACACGACGCTCGACGTAGATCGGCGCATTATGGAGGTAAATTATTTCGGCACGATTGCGCTCACCAAAGCCGTCTTACCCGGCATGCTGGCCCGCAAACGTGGGCACTTCGTCGCCATCAGCAGTGTCGTCGGCTATGTGGGCGCGCCCTACCGGAGTGCGTATGCCGCCTCAAAGCACGCGCTGCACGGCTTCTTCGAGTCCCTGCGCGCCGAAGTGGCCGACCAAGGCATTGGCGTGACCATCGTCTGTCCGGGCTTCATCCACACCAACATCAGCAAAAATGCGCTGAAAGGCGACGGGCGGGCGCACAACGAGATGGATGCCAACCAGTCCAGCGGCCTCAGCGCTGAAGCATGCGCCGAACGTATCGTAGCCGCCATCAAGAAGGACAAGGCCGAACTCATCGTAGGCGGCACGGAGACGATGGGCATCTACCTCCGCCGCTTCGCACCCAATGTGCTGCGCGGTATCCTGCGCAAACGCGTCCAAAAAGGATATTGAGGGAGGGGGGCTCGCTACGCTCGCGGGTGGGGACTTCGTGGATGGGGTCGTCCTTTGGGTCTGAGTGGGAGAAGTGGGAGAGAGTGAGCGGGAAATGAAAGAGCAACTCGAGGACTTCGCGCTATAAGCTCAAGCATAACGCCTTACGATCCACCTTCCCCCGTTCTCCCACTCACCCATTCCCAAAAAGCCTACCCCAACTCTGCCAAGTTCGCATGCAGGCGTTCGAGTTCGGCGACGACGCCCGTCTCCTTGTCGCGCTCTTTCTGCACGACGGCGGCCGGGGCACGGCTGACGAAGTTCTCGTTGGCGAGCTTACGGCGGATGCCGTTGAGGAATTTCTCCTTCTGCTCGATCTCTTTGCTGATGCGGTCGCGCTCGACGCTGAGATCGATCATCCCGGCGAGCGGCACAAACACTTCGCTCTCGCCCACCACCTTCGTCGCGCTGGCCTTCGGCTTGGCAAGGCCGCTGCCAATGGTCAGGTCGCCGACTTTGGCAAGCTTGCGGAACGTGCCCGCGTTGCGCTCCATCGGGGCGACGAGGCGGGCGGCGTC
>CAYYHN010000609.1:0-3540 GCA_964471245.1 uncultured Rhodothermaceae bacterium
AGCGGTGTCAGCCAGTAGTCGCGCAGGTAGCGGAGCCGCGCTTCTTTGCGTGCCGCGCCGATGCTCTGGTGAAACGCGATGGCCTCAGAGACGGCGAGGAGTGGAGCGAGCGACTGCGTGCCGATGTCCTCGAACTTGCGGATGTCGTCGGCTTGGTCGGCGGCGGCAGATTGGAGCGGCCACAGGTCGCGGATGCGGTCGCGACGGACGTAGAGCAGACCTGTGCCGTGCGGTCCCATCAGCCATTTGTGGAGGCTCGTGGCAAAGTAGTCGCAACCGAGGTCGTCGAGGGTGAAGTCGAGGTGCGCAAACGACTGGGCGGCATCGACCAAGACGGGAATACCACGCTGATGGGCAAGGTCGCTGATGGCACGAACGGGCAGCACTTGCCCCGTCAGGTCGATCATGTGGCACAGCATCACCAAGCGCGTGCGGCTCGTCATCTGCGTAGCGAATGCCGCGATGAGGGCATCGGTGTCTTCCATCGGGACGGGCAGGTTCGCCTTGCGGATGACAATGCCGTCGCGTGCCGCCCGCTGGGCCCAAGTGTTGAGCATGCGCGGGTAATCTTGGTCCGTCGTCAGGATTTCGTCGCCGGGCTGGAGAGGCAACCCGAGCTGACAGATGGCCATCCCTTCCGATGTGTTGCGGGTCAGCGCGAGTTCCTTGGCGCCGCATCCGAGCAGGTGCGCGAGCTTGTGCCGAACCTGCTCGATCTGCGGTTGCAGCGCCCGCCGATGCACGTAGAACGGCACCTTGTAGGCGTATTGCAGGTGATCATGCAGGGCGCGTTGCACCACGTTTGGTGCGGCACAGACACCGCCGTTGTTCAGGTGAATGAGGCTGCGGTCGACGGTGAAGGCTTGCTGGACTGCGTGCCAGAAGGCCTCATCGCGCGCTACATCGGTTGCTTGCCCGGGCCGGTGTGGGATGTCCTGGCCTACCGTCGCCCCAGCGGATCGGGCGACGGCGGGTGCAGCGGCGACCATCGCAGCGACAGGTGCGACGGTGCGGAAAAACGAACGGCGGGAAAGACGCATAAAAGGGTTGTGGGGCGTAACCAAAGTCCAGCGGAAGTCGCACACGCATGCAAGCTAGCGCCTTGTGCTAGGCTGCCCAAACGCATTGGGACGAGTGGCGTCTTGCTGGGATCAGCGGGTGCGCGCAGGGACGAACGCCGGGCGCTCGGTGCGCGGTGCCGGACGTAGCGGCAACACAAGTTCGACCACAAAGCCACTCGGTGCATTGGGGCGAAAGGTGACGTGCTGGTCGTCGCCGTAGAGTTGATAGAGGCGCGCCAAGGTGTTGGCTAGGCCGGTCCCATGCGTCGGCTGGGCACCTTCAGGCAACCCCACGCCGTCGTCGGCGACGGTGAGGCGGAGCTGTTGGGCGTCTTGGATGGCGCGCACCGTGAGATGACCGGGCTTCGTGCGGGGTGCAATGCCATGCTTAATGGCGTTCTCGCCGAGCGGCTGCAAGATCAGGGTGGGCACCAGCAGGTCGCCGAGGGCTTCATCCGTATCGATGGTCACTTGGAGGCGATGCCCAATGCGCGCTTGCTCGATTTCGAGGTACTTCTCCAAGAACGCGATCTCCTCCCGCAACGGGATCTCCTGCACGAACATTTGCTCGATGGTCTGCCGCAGCAGTACGCTGAGTTGGGCCAGCATCCGGTCGGCCGCTTTCACATCTACATACATCAGCGCCGAGATCGCGTGGAGCGTGTTGAACAAGAAGTGGGGTTGCAACTGTGCCTTGAGGGCGTGCAGTTGCGCTTTCGAAAGTTCCGATTCCAGCCGTGACGCCCGTACATCACGTATCCGTGCCTGATGCGAGTAGTTGAGCAAGTAGCCGCCTGCGAGAATAAACCAGTACGTTGCGATGATTGACAGAATGCTGCTGAAGAAATGGAAATACAGCATTTCCGCCACGGTATCGTGCAAATGGATGTAGTAGGGCAGGAACATGGAGGCGATCTGCAGCCCCACATGAACCGCATAGACGCCCACATTAATGGCCACATGGAGCAGCAATGTCCGCTTCCACGTGTCGCGCGATAAGGGCAGGCGGCGCACCGCGTACAGTACGAGAGGCGCGAGCAGCACCCAGATACTCCACCACACGGCAGGCCACACAAAGCCACGCCACCACTGAATCTCGATACGGTCGAGCATCACCGCCATGACATAGCGCTGGCTTCCCATCGCTGCCACAAAGATGGTCGCCACCCCCAGCGCTACGAGCACCTGAAGCCCATGTCGCTTAAGAAACGGATGCGCTGTCGCTTGGTAGTTCTGTTCAGGCAAAGTGCTCACGTTGTTCGCAAATGCTTAGTTTTTGGTACTTGGTCAGCCACAAATCTCCCAACCCCCAAACCTCCCAACCCCCCATACTCCCAACCTCCCATCCCCAACCTCAGCGTGGGGCAAAGCGTTCGAGTCGCTCGCGGTAGCCGCGGCTGAGGGTAAGGCGGGTGCGGTCGTTCAGGAGCACCTCGTACTCGCCGTTGTAGGTTGGGCGGAGTTCGGCGATGCGGTCCATGTTGACGATGGTCGAGCGGTGGATGCGCATGAATTGCTCGGGATCGAGTTGGGCTTCCATGGCCGCCATCGTCTGGCGCAGCACGTAGGTCTGTTGCCCAACGTGCAAGCATACGTAGTTGCCATCAGCCTCGACCCAGTCGATGTCGGCGGTGCGCACCAAGTAAGCGCGGTTGCGCGACTTGATCATGAGGCGCGTCTTGTACGTCTCGGCAGGCTTCAGCGTGTCGAGCAGACCTGAGAGGCGGGCGTCGTAGTCGTCGGGTGCAGCTTCTGGGCGGTGGAGCCATTGCACCGCTCGGTCGAGCGCGTCCTCAAACCGCTCGATCTCGAACGGCTTCAGCAGGTAGTCGACGGCGTGGGCTTCGAAGGCTTGCAGTGCGTACTGGTCGTAGGCCGTCACGAAGATCACGGCGGGCATGTTGGCTAAGCCGACCTGCTGAATCACGTCGAAGCCGTCTACCTCGGGCATATGGATGTCCAGAAAGACAAGGTCCGGGGCTTGGGATGCGATGGCGTCGATGGCTTCCTGCCCGTTCTCGCACTCGCCGACTACTGTCACGTGGGCATGCTCAGCCAGCAGGGTTGCCAGCCGCATGCGTGCCAGCGGTTCATCATCGACGATCAAGACGCGGAGCTGGGGTGAGGTAGCAGGCGTGGAAGCGTTGGACATAGGCAGCGGGATAAATCGGAACACAATACAACGGAATGCCGACGACACGCAATGCTGTGCAGCCAAGTTACAGCGTCGAGGGACGAGCTGCGGAGGGGTGGGGTGAAACGCAGGCGGCTGGGATAGATCACCACCCCAGCCGCCTGCCCATATGCATGTCCGATGTTGTTACTGCACAGAGGCCAGCGGCAGCCGTACCCGTGTTTGATCCCACGCGATGCGCAGGTCTACGCCCGCATCGGTGTCCTCAAAGTCGATGGTGTGCTGCTCGACCGTTTCCGTGAGCGTCTCAACAGGCACGGTGAACGTGAGCACGTCGTCCGCGGC
>CAYYHN010000610.1:0-3529 GCA_964471245.1 uncultured Rhodothermaceae bacterium
CTAAAGGTCGATATTCACACGCATATCCTCCCCAAGACGTGGCCGGAGCTTCGGAATCGGTACGGCTATGGTGGGTTCATCCAACTGGACCACTTTAAGCCCTGCTGCGCCATGATGCGGCGCGACGATGAATCGTTTCGTGAGATTGATCACAACTGCTGGGATCCCGACGTGCGTATTGCGGAATGCGATGCACACGGGGTCGACGTGCAGGTGCTCTCGACAGTCCCCGTCATGTTTAGCTACTGGGCACGCCCCGAGCATGGCTACGACCTCGCCCGCATCCTCAACGACCATATTGCGGAAACGGTTGCTCGGCATCCGCGTCGGTTCATTGGGCTGGGTACGCTTCCGATGCAGGCTCCGGACCTCGCCATCGCTGAGTTGGAGCGGTGTGTGAATGAGTTGGGGCTGGCAGGGATTGAGATCGGCACAAACGTGAATGCGTGGAACCTCAACGCCCCGGCCCTCTTCCCCATCTTTGAAGCAGCAGAAGCGCTGGGGGCCGCCATCTTCGTGCATCCGTGGAATATGATGGGCTTCCACGACATGCCACAGTATTGGCTGCCGTGGCTGGTTGGGATGCCTGCGGAAACCTCACGGGCAATTTGCTCGATGATCTTCGGTGGCGTCTTCGAACGCCTCCCCAAACTCCGTGTCGCCTTCGCGCATGGCGGCGGCTCGTTCCCGGCCACCATCGGGCGCATTGCGCACGGCTTCAACGTCCGCCCCGACCTCTGCGCCGTCGATAACCCTGTCGACCCGCGTACCTACCTCGACCGCTTCTACCTCGACACGTTGGTGCACGACCCCAGAGCGCTGCATTACTTGCTGGACGTGTTCGGCGAGCACCGTCTGGCCTTAGGAAGCGATTACCCGTTTCCGCTGGGCGAACACGTACCGGGCCAACTGATAGAGCGCATGGACACGCTTGGACCTACCACAAAGGCCCGCCTCCTTGGCACCAACGCGCTCGAATGGCTGGGCGTCCCCATCGCCAACTACCAGTCCATCGCGTAATTGCTTGTGGCCCTAGACTCCATTGCCATCCGACCCGGCCAAGGCATCGACCTCTCGATTCGCCTCGATTTTGCTGGCCTGCAGCCCAACTTGTACGGCGTTGAACCTGCCACAGCACAAGCCTACGAAGGTGATGGCTTTGTCGGCGACACACGGCGTGGTGGCAGTTGCAACTTTGATGTCGTGAAGCTGATCCCGCATTGCCACGGCACGCACACCGAATGTGTCGGCCATATCAGCCGCGATCGTATCCACGTCAACGACGTGCTACATGCTCCGTGGATGAAGGGATATGTGGTGACCGTCACGGGTACCGCAGCAGATGCTACCTTAGAATCTTATCAGCCCCCGTTGGAACCCTCTGACCGCGTAATCACTGCTGCGCAACTCACTAAAGCATTGCAAGAAATACCTCCGGATGCCGAAGCCCTGATCATCCGGACACACCCAAACGCAACAAGTAAACGACACCGCGCCTACCTCGACGCGCCCGCGCCATTTTTTACGAATGAAGCCATGCAAGCCATCGTAGCACGTGGCTTCCTGCATCTCCTCGTCGATCTCCCCTCCGTTGATCGGGCTTTTGACGAGGGTTTGATGAGCAACCACCACCTGTATTGGGGCATACCCCAAGGTCCTCCCCCCACCTTGGGCGTAGATGCTTCCTCTAAGACGATCACCGAGTTGATTTTTGTGCCGGATGACGTGCCAGATGGCCTGTACATCGTACATTTACAATTGGCTCCGTTCTCGGGTGATGCCGTGCCGAGTCGCCCCATCCTGTACCCTTGCTAACGTTCATCCAACCCGATGCCACCACGAATTCCAACAGCCGCTTCTCTGGACGCACAGGACGAACTTGGCGCATATCGCAGGCAGTTTCACATCCCCGTTCATGCCAGCGGAAAAGATGCCGTCTACTTTGTTGGCAACTCGCTTGGACTGCAACCCAAAACGACGCGAGCGCACGTCGAAGAAGTGCTCGACGATTGGGCGCGGTATGGTGTGGAGGGGCATTTCCGCCCTCGCCATCCGTGGATGCCCTACCACGAGTTGATTACGGAGCCAATGGCGCACGTCGTGGGTGCCCTACCCTCCGAAGTGGTCGTCATGAACACCCTGACGGCGAACCTACACCTCATGATGGTGTCGTTTTACCGTCCTGAAGGTGCTCGCTTCAAAATCTTGATGGAAGCCAACGCCTTTCCTTCGGATCACTACGCGATTGCTTCTCAAGTCCGCTTCCACGGCTACGATCCCGACGAGGCCATCCTCGCTGTGAAACCGAGAGCAGGCGAGCACACCCTACGTACCGAAGACCTCACCGCGTTACTCGAAACACAAGGCAACGACATCGCCTTAGTCTTGCTTGGTGGCGTGAATTACCAGACGGGGCAGTGGTTCGAGATGGAGCCGATCACCCGCATTGCACAAGCCCAAGGGTGTACCGTGGGGTTTGATCTGGCGCATGCGGCAGGTAATGTTCCGGTGCATCTCCACGACTGGCATATCGATTTCGCCGTGTGGTGCACCTACAAATACCTCAACGGTGGCCCCGGTAACCTCGGCGGCTGCTTCGTGCACGAACGTCATGCTAATCGTGCGGATTTACCCCGCTTTGCAGGCTGGTGGGGCCACAACAAAGCAACGCGCTTCCTGATGCCCGATACCTTCGATCCCATCCCCGGTGCCGAAGGCTGGCAATTGAGTAACCCTCCCATTTTACCGCTGGCAGCCTTGCGCGCTTCCCTCGCCCAATTCGAACAAGCCGGGATGGCACGGTTGCGCGCCAAAAGTGAGCGGCTCACGGGCTATTTCGAGCAGTCCATCCACCATACGTTTTCCGATGATACCGTCCAGATTGTGACGCCTTCCGATCCTACTCAGCGTGGCTGTCAGTTGTCCTTACGACTGCCCGGACGTGGCAAAGCCGTTTTCGAGGCACTACATCAACATGGCATTTTCTGCGACTGGCGCGAACCCGATATCATTCGTGTTGCTCCCGTTCCGCTCTACAACAGGTTTTCGGATGTGGAGCTCTTTATCAACGTACTCAACGCGTTGGTGAATGCACCTACTGACTGACACGTGATCCATCATGGCTAATCGCGAAACCATAACGGTACTGGGTGCTGGCCTCGCTGGCACGCTCATGACGCTCTACTTTGCGCGCAGAGGCTACCATGTCGACGTGTACGAGCGCCGCCCCGACTTGCGCAGACACGATATCAGTGCGGGGCGCTCGATCAACCTTGCGCTTTCTGCACGCGGCTTGCATGCATTGGAGCAAGTTGGCCTCAAAGACGAGGTGCTCAAGCTTTGCATTCCGATGCGCGGACGCATGATCCACGACCTCGACGGCAGCACGCATTTACAGCGCTACGGGCAGGACGACACGGAGGTGATCAACTCAGTTTCGCGGGGCGGCTTGAATGGCATCTTGCTGGATGCTGCCGAGGCCCACCCGAACGTCAAACTCCATTTTGAGCAAGGCGGAACGGGTTATAAC
>CAYYHN010000611.1:0-3518 GCA_964471245.1 uncultured Rhodothermaceae bacterium
CCTCATCCTCGATGACCGCACACCGACCGAGCGTATCGCCGCCATACGTGTCGCCGCCCGCATCGCCGGCGACGCGGTTACGTTCGACTTTGCTGGTACCGCACCGCAAGTGCATGGCTCGCTGAATGCCGTGCTGAGCATTACACAGTCGGCGTGCTACTACGTCGTGCGCGGGTTGGCTGAAGAAGCCATTCCTGTCAACAGTGGTTGTTTCGTGCCCGTCCGTGTCGTCGCACCTGAGGGTAGTGTTGTGCATGCACGGCCACCAGCGGCCGTGGCGGCGGGCAACGTCGAGACCTCGCAACGCGTCGTTGATGTCGTGCTGGGTGCCTTGGCACAAGCACTCCCCGACCGGGTGTGCGCGGCCGGACAGGGAACGATGAACAACCTGACCATTGGCGGCCTTGGGCTGAATGGGCAGCCGTATGCGTACTACGAAACTATCGGCGGCGGCATGGGGGCATCCTCGACAGCAGATGGGTTGAGCGGCGTGCACGTGCACATGAGCAACACACTCAACACACCCGTCGAAGCGCTGGAGCGAACGTATCCGTTTCGTATCACGCAATACGCGCTGCGCCACGGCAGCGGTGGTGACGGCCAATATCGGGGCGGCGATGGCGTCATCCGCGAATACGAGTTGCTCGCACCCGCTACCGTCACCATGATCACTGAGCGCCGCACCGAGGCACCCTACGGCCTACATGGCGGGGACCATGGCACTCCCGGCCAAAACACGCTCGTCCACGCCGACGGTACTGCAGAACCTTTGCCCAGCAAGTTCTCGCGCCGCTTCCTTCCCGGCGAACGCTTGCGCATTGAGACGCCGGGCGGTGGTGGAGTGGGCGCACCTGAGAACGAGTGAATGAGCTAGGAATGACAGCGCAAGGAAGCGGATGCTATCGGGACGCGACAGCACCCTCTCACACGCTAGGGTCACCTGAGGGCTTAGGGATCGGTAGCCCTTCTTGTTCTAAACCATTGAGATGGAAGGCTATCGCCTCCTGCATCTGGCGCGCCACGTCTTCCTGCGTCGTACCCGTCGCGACACAGCCCGGCAGATCGGGTGCATAGGCTGAAAAGCCCGCGTCGGTGGGTTCGATGACGACTGCGTACGTCATGCGTCGAGGCCTGCTTGTTTGAGGATGTGCCGCGCAGCCTCGTCGCCGATGGCATCGGCGGGACGGCCGGGCAGGGTGATGAGGCCAGGCCGCTGGTCGTGCCGAAACTGGTGGTAGTTCTCGCGCATCCGCACGAGGTACCAACCACTCCCGGCAAGGCGTTTGATGAGGTCGCGTATAGGCATGTGGCAAGCTACGGCTTGTTTGGGTTGATTGCCACGAAGACGCAAAGGCACGAAGGGTGGGTGAGAATAAGTTGACGCTGTAGAAGCTCAGTGCAATGTCTCCTGAGCGAGCAATCTAAGTTTTTTGTCCAACGTAGCGTAGAATTGCTCTGGAGCATCGTAAATCAATGTGTGGAACTGGCTCAAAATGCACTCAAAACGTGCTCGGGTAACGCGAGATTCAGAAATGTACGCTTGTAGATTTACTCCCCCTCGCTCAGAATAGCGAGCATAATAACCCGCACTTCGCTCCCAATGGTTTGTTTTAGCGACGGCTACCTCTACAAAAAACACATCTGTTTCTGCTCGCCAATATGCATCAACACCCGAGCAATCAGCAGGTTTGACATTTAGCTCTTGCAGTCGACGTGTTTCGTCTGCAAACGGGTGTATAGGAATGTATCGCCATGCAGCCTGCCGATGACGCATTACGTCTTTAGGTGCGAAGTTAGCGCGTCGTTCAAAGTCCTGAATGCGTTGTTCTTGCGTACGATCCATTGATCCAGAAAGCCTCAAGGTCTTGTGCTCCGCACTTTTTATTCAACACTTCGTGCCTTAGTGCCTTCGTGGCCCCCTCATTCCTCATCGTCCCCAAGCCATGCCGCATGATCCGGCTGCATGCACTCATGGACAAAGGCATCGAGGTCAGCAAAGATCTGCGTGGCGGGCCATGGGAGGCGCTGTTGCTGGCTACTCCACGTCAGGTGCACGACGGCAACGCGGCCGGTGCCATCATCAAGGGCGAAGAGCGCATCGTCGCCGAGGCCGCGCGCGATGAGGCGAACGGGTAGGCCATAGAGTGGATGGTCAGGCGATAGCTCGCGGGCGAGTTGAGCAAGAAACGTCGCATGGAAGGCCGCGCCCTTCCCGTCCGTCGGCCACCATGGATCCAGCCACGCTATCCCCATACCATTCACCATCTCATATCAACCCGCTTCGATCTGACAGCAACCCGCTACTCATACTTCGCCGGCTGCCCATCCGTCAGCGAGTCGCGGATGAACTCGCGGATGTGCTCGTTGGACGTGACGAGGTCTTCCTGCCGCAGGTACATCATGTGGCCGCTGCGGTAGCCTTCGAAGCGCATACGGTCGCGGAGGCGGCCGGAGGGGTCGAGGTTCCACATGGTGAACTTCGCCGAGAAGTAGTCGGTCGCACCATCGTAGTAGCCCGCTTGGACCAATACGTGCAAGAACGGGTTCTGCGCCATCGCCTGCCGCAGGTTCTCGCCGGTGTTGTCGCCGTCGCGGTTCCACGGGCTGACAGGGCCGAACAGGTTGTACTGCAGGTCGGTCTTGAAACCGCGTTGGTCGCGCAGATAGTGGTTGATGGCAGGCGCAAAGGCATGGTTCCACGAGGTCAGTTCGGCCGGGTAGTCATAGCGTTCGCCTGCGTTGGTGCCATCGATGCCTTTGTAGCGTGAGTCGAGGCGGCCGATGGTGAAGCCTTCGTCGCGGAGCAGTTCCTTCCAGAACGCAGAGACCGGCACGGCAAGGTTGTAATCGAGGACGAACTGGACATCGAGGCCGGAGTAGCGGGCGGCTTTCTCGGCGATGGCTTGGCGGCGGTCGTCGGGCAGGAAGCCGCCGTGCGCGAGGGCGGGCAGGTACTCCTCGATGGCGAACGCCTCAGCTTCGGGCAGCACCTCCATCAGGTCGCGGCTTTGCAAATCGGCAGGGAGCTGATTGTGGTACCACGCGGCGGCGGTGTAGTAAGGCAGCTTCAGCACTTCCGAGCGCGCCGAGGTCGTCGGCGTCTCCATCCCTAAGCCCGTTGGCGAGACGAGGATGACGCCGTTGAGGTACATCCAATGCCGGTTCTGGAGCCGCCCGGCGAGACCGGAGACGCGCGTCGTGCCGTAGCTCTCGCCAATCAGGTACTTGGGCGACGGCCAGCGTTCATGCCGCGAGACGAAGTTCGAGATCCAGTCAGCGAGGTAGGCGACGTCTTCGTTCACCCCAAAGAACATCTCGCGATCCGCCCCTTCCATCATGCGCGAGAAGCCCGTGTTGACGGGGTTGACGAACACGATGTCGGCCACGTCGAGCAGGCAAGCCTGGTTGTCCTCGAGCGGGTACGGCGGCCCGGCTTGCGGCCCGACGTTGGGGGTGACGACACGCCGCGGCCCCATCACGCCCATGTGCAGCCAGTAGCTCGCCGACCCCGGCCCGCC
>CAYYHN010000612.1:0-3517 GCA_964471245.1 uncultured Rhodothermaceae bacterium
CGATCACGGTGACGGTGCTGCCTGCTTGTGAAGCTGCTGCTATCACGTCGATGACGGCCAGCAACATGAGCCCCGACACGCGTACGGCGGTCAACTTCTCGGCCAACGTGACGGGCTCGCAGCCGATCACGTACCGCTGGGACTTCGGCGATGGCAACACGTCGACGAGCCAGAGCCCATCGCACACGTATGCTCGCGCTGGCACCTACACGGTGACGCTGACGGCTACGCAAACGAGCCAGAGCTGCGCCAACCAGACGACCTCGCGCACAATGCAGATTACGGTCGATCGCTACGAAGTGCCGTTCTGCCAGACGATCACGGAGATGAACTCGGTCTTCTTCGATCGTAACTCAAGCACGCTGACGACTGAAGCACGCGAACGCCTGCAAGAGAACCTCTCGATCCTGACGCAGTGCCCATGCCTGACGGTCCAGATCCACGGCTACGCCGCCCCAGGCGAGCGCAGCTCCGATCGCCTCTCGGCTGACCGCGCCCGCGCTGTCGAGCAGTTCTACATGGACAACGGTGTCGCTGCAAGCCGTCTGATGACGGAAGGCCGTGGCCGCGTTGTTGGTGCAACGAGCAAGAAGGAAGGTACGAGCCAGTACCGCCGCGCCGACACGATCCCGAACACGTCGAGCTGCAACTAACGCCGCTCACGTCTTGTCTTGAACGGGCCTGCTCCACCACCGGGGCAGGCCCGTTTTTTATGCTCTGAGCCCCTAATTGGGCGAGCCGTGCATCATCTCACAAATGCGTAGGTTCTCTTCTCCAACGACTTCTGAGCAGCACATACGGAGCAATATTATGCCCTCCACCCATACAAAAAGATCCATTCACATAAGCGCTCTCATCACTCTTTTCGAACGGATTGGCTTGTAACATTCTGGTAAAACGTCGTTCTTGACGGCCCCACGTATCTGGGCCGCGCGCTGCCTTCACCTGCCCCTTGCACAGCCATGCGGCCTCTCACCATCCCAGAGGTTGCCCATGAGTACCCGTCTGCTACGCCCCATCGTTGCCCTTCTTTTCTTCCTCTGCAGCACTCCCTTTGCCGCACACGCCCAAACAGCAGGCATCCTCGCAGGCCAAGTCACCGACAGCAACGGGGCTGCTCTCCCCGGTGCCAACGTGTTCATCACCAGTAGCCTGCAAGGCACTACGGCCGACGCGAACGGCAACTACAGCCTCACCCTGATGCCAGGCACCTACGAGGTACAGGCCAGCTTTGTCGGCTTCAAATCGGTGCGGGCCACCGTGACGATTACTGTAGGACGCACCACGAACCAAGACTTCAGCTTAGAAGAAGATCTCATCGGGACAGGTGAAGTGGTTGTGCTTGGGACGCGTCGTCAAGGACGCACAGTGATTGAGTCGCCCGTGCCGGTTGATGTACTAACGCCCGAAGAGATTGAGGCAACAGGCATGCCTGAGACGACGCAACTGCTCCAGCAGTTGGTGCCTTCGTACAACGCACCGCAAGCCTCCATCACCGACGGCTCCGATCATATTCGCCCCGCTACCCTGCGCGGCCTCGGCCCCGACCAAGTGCTCGTACTCGTCAATGGCAAACGCCGCCATACGGGCGCGCTGGTTCACGTGAACGGCTCGGTGGGGCGCGGCTCCACGGGAGTCGATATGAACGCCATTCCACCGAGTGCCATCGAGCGCATCGAAGTGCTGCGCGACGGCGCAGCGGCGCAATACGGCTCCGATGCCATCGCGGGCGTCATCAACATTGTGCTGAAAGAGCGGCAAGGACTCGACGCCTCGGTGACGTATGGGCAATACTACAGCATCGGCGAGCGCGGCTATACGGCATCGGAAGCTTTCCTACCCGACGGCTCCGACTTTGACCGCTACGACTGGGATGCGGCTGGTGAGACAGGCTTCGAGCGCATCGGTCCCTTGGAAGACGTGACGTATACCGATGGCGAAACGGTGAACCTGCACCTCGGCTATGGCTTGCCCGTGCGCCAGACAGGCAACCTCTATGTAGCCGGGAGCTTCAGGCACCGTGGTGTAACCAACCGCGCAGGACTCGACCCACGTCAGCAGTATTATGACGGCTACTTTACCGACCCGTCATTTAGCCCGCAGTTTACCGAAGAGACCTTCGACCGCGAGAACCACCGCTACGGCAATGGGGAATTTGACGAGTTGAGTGTGTATGCGAATACCTCTGTGCCCGTCAACGACAGCGGCACGCAGTTCTACGCGAACGCGGGCGTGAGTTCGCGCGAAGGCCTCTCCGGCTGCTTCTACCGTCGCTCGCTCGACAACCGCACAAACCGAAGCCTCTACCCCGATGGCTTTTTGCCCAAAATCAACGCCAGAGTAAACGACATCGCGGGCTCCGCAGGTGTGAAGGGTACCGTCGGCGCGTGGGCGTGGGACTTGAGCGAAACGGTGGGCACCAACAACCTGACGTTCGACATGGCCGACACGCACAATGCATCGATGACGAATAGCCCGCTGGCGTTTGACTCGGGCACGCTCAACTTTGCCCAAGCCACGACGAACCTCGACTTCTTCCGCAGCGTCGAGATTGGGACGGCGGCTCCGCTCAGTGTAGCTGTAGGTGGCGAATTCCGTGTAGACCGCTACTGGATTAACGCAGGTGACGAAGCCTCGTACATCAACGGCGGTCGCCCCGTCGCCGATGGCCCCAACGCAGGAGCAGCTACAGCGAGCGGTGCGCAATGCCTTCCCGGCTTCCAACCACGCTCGGAGCAGGACGAGACCCGCTCCAACTTCGGTATGTATGTGGATGTCGAAAACAACGTGACCAGCCAGTTGCTGTTCAGCGCCGCACTTCGGTTCGAGAATTACAGCGACTTCGGCTCGACGCTGACGGGTAAGCTGGCGGGCCGCTATGAGCTTACGGATGAATTGGCCTTGCGTGGCGCGATCAGCAGTGGCTTCCGTGCGCCTTCGCTTGCCCAAGCGTGGTTCACCAGCATCGCCACCAACTTCATCGATGGCGTGCCCTTCGAAGTGGGCACCTTCCCCGTCGCCTCCGATGTGGCGCGTGCCCTCGGCGCACAGGATCTCGACCCAGAAACCTCCGTCAACGTAAGCCTTGGGGCTACTTTTGAGCAAGGCAACCTATCGCTCTCGGTCGATGCGTACCAGATTGCTATTGACGACCGCATCACCTTCACGGAGAACTTCACGGATAGCGCCGTTGCAACCTTCTTAAACAACCGAGGCATCGAAGCCACGGGCGGCCGCTACTTCACCAATGCGCTTGACACCGAGACACAGGGCATCGACATCATCGCCCGGTACGCCCGTGAACTCGGTCCCGGCACAGGCCGCTTCACCGCTGCCGTCAACTTCACAGATACGGAAGTAACAAACGTAAATGCGGACGGTACCATTTCAGCCCCTGCCGAACTCATCGCCTTAAATGAGCCCGACCTTGTGGGCCGTCAGCGCATCGGCGACTACGAGTCGGCCCAACCGAACAGCAAGGTGAACCTGCAAGCCAACTACAATGTGCAAGCATGGC
>CAYYHN010000613.1:0-3516 GCA_964471245.1 uncultured Rhodothermaceae bacterium
CAAAATCTGCGGCAGTCCCGTCACTAACATCGACGCGTACCTCATCTCCTGCGGATACCTGCGCCTCAAGGTAGGGGCTGGTCTCGCCGGGCTGGACGGTGCCGTTGATGCGCCACACATAGGTGATCGCATCGCCATTGGGATCGTAGCTCCGCGAGGCGTCAAACACACCCGTGCCCGTACTTCCCGATGTGGCCTTGATCGACGTGGGGGCGAGTAGCACGGCGACAGGGTCTAGGTTCGTGGGCGTGTATACCGTATCGCCCACCAACACCTCGAACTCAGTCGTGCGCGCTTCGTAGTCGCATCGCTGGCCGATAACAATCCCGCTCCTGACGGTCGGCTCGTCCACCACTGTGACCATGCGGCCCAAGAAGGTCGGCCACACCGTATCGGCGGGCTGCGATGTGTAATCATACACGCCGTCTAGCTCGATGGTCTGCCGCTTCTTGAACGTGCCATAGAGTGCCCATCCCCGCTCGGCCATGCCTGACAGTCGCAGGTCTCGCACCAACGCCTCGTTGCCATTTGGCCCCACGATGAATGCGCCCTCCCCTGACGGGATGAGCATGTCAGACTCAAGCTCGTAATAGCTTCGCTCGACGGTATCGTCAGACAGGTTGTAGGAGTCTTCGGGGTGCCACCCGGCAATACCCGACCCAAAATCAAATACGTTGATAGGCAGGCTGCGCACAAGCATCCCTACGCGGCCATCACCAACAGCTTGCCCTGCGAAATTAATAGGCGCTGCCAATTGCACGGCACCCGTGCCCTGCGCGGCTTCTGTGCGCGTTCGCATGGAGGCGGTCACTTGACGCGCCCCGCCGGACACACGGCCCGACGCGCCTTGCACGGCACCGAAATCCAAGAGGATGTCCGATGCCCGCTGGATCTCCCCAAGGGACTGAATGGGTTCGTCGGGAAAGACGGCAAGGCCGCTGATCTGGTAGGGGCCGGGCCTGCTAGACTCGGTCGCAAGGTACACGTCCTTCAGCACGTTGATGCGTGCGCACAGCCCGTTAATGAGGCTAATTGGGCAGTAGTCCCCGCCCGGAAGCGGCGACTGTCCGTAAACCTGCCACCCATATATCTCAACGTCTGCGCCTTCGGGTATCGTGATCTGCTCAATGATGCGAACATTCAACGAAGCAAAGGTGGCCCAATCACCTCCGGGAGGGCTGCCCCCGACATCCACTGCGCTCGCCAAATCAAATCTAATGTACTCTTTGCTGCCTTGGGTTAAGTCCGATGGGTCCACAGGGCGGGTCACGCGGCTCATGCCCGTGATCCTGTTCTGGTGAACCACATCGCCCGACCCGTTAGTCCACTGAATCGGCGAGCCGATAAGCAGCTCGGGCACCTCCGGGGCGTACTCTGGCCGCAGTAAGAAAGCGCGTGCAGAAAAGGAGATGCCCTGAAAAGCCACATAGATCGAGTCGATCTCTGGCCGCCACGCACCACCCGTGCCGCCTGAAAATGGCCCCGTGATGATGCCATCACGCTCATTGATGTTGAACGTGATGTGGTAGACGGGGCTCTCGAAACTAAACCCTTCGACTGATGAGATCAGTGAAGCAGACGCTATCGTGCGCCTGAAGTCCATACTGAACGAGCGACCCCGAATGGACTTCGTGACCGTTACGCGGATCATCCCCGGATCGACGATCATGGGAGTTTGCGGCACAGAGATGCCGCGCACTAGATCGAGCGGAAAGTCTGGGTTCGTATTGGCCGTTTCGATGGGGTTGCGCACCCGTGTGTTCGCCTTGTTGCGAGCCACCACCTTCTGGGTGTTTGCGATGTGCGCGTCCCACGAGAGCGCGGAAAAGGTGTGCTCTCGAACCAGTGGATCATAGCTGACGCTTTCAGGATCGAGCACGCCATAGAATACCACGTATGAGTCGGGCGCGTCCCACGTATCGCCCCGCTGCACCTCAATAGCAAAGGGTTGCTCAGCGGTGTGGGCACTGAATATGTTCTCCGCCTCGGCAAACATGGTGATCTCCATGCCCGACAGCCGAAACTCAGCAGGCACATCGCCCTCCAATCGCTTTTCCACCGGGCCAACACTCGTTACTTGCAATAACGGTACATTGGCCGCTGTGAGTCCGCCCATGATTTTGGTGGACTCATCAGGGTCGATCTGGTATGCCTTAACGAGAAGTGCCATTAGCGCGTGCGCGATGCGTTGAACCTGCCCCCTGCATTGACGATCTGGCCTGCCGTGGGACGGTCAACGACGATAACATTGGGCCGATCTACATAAGCCTGAAAGTCTGCGCGCAGGGCTGCTATGTCTGACTGCACTGGGGAGAGATTGATGCCAACAGTCGGAGACGACACGAGCGAAGCTTGTTGCACCCCGGAGGTGCTATCTGACCCGCCAAAGAACCCACTGCCCGAAGACCCAGTGGCCCCGAACCCACTGCCTGTTGGCAGAGTAGATGCGCGGAGGGCCTGCAACTGAGCGAGCCCCTTACCTGCTGCGAGTGCTGACATGGCCGCCGCGAGCAGTGGACCGCCACGAGCGAAGCCCCATCGGTACGCCGACATGGATGCCTGAATAGTCTCAATGGTAATGGCAGTGCTTGCGATGGCCCGCTCCATTGCGAGGCGCTTCTTGCCCTCACGGTCCAGTATGGCGGTTATCTCCTCCTGTGATCGTCCTTCGTTACGCAGTTGCATGCGACGACGGTTCTCCCACAGATCGTAGCGAGCCTTGGCGAAGTCCTCCAATACGCTCGCGCCTCTGTCAGCACCCTCAAGTATACCCTCGAATAGGACCTGCCGGGACTCCCGGTCTATGGCTTCACGGTCGGCTGCGCCTTGCTCACGAATGTTCGCCAGCTCTGCTTGATGCGCTCGTGCGATCTCTTGTTCGCGTGCATTGAACTCAAGCTGAAGCATCTCATTGCGAGCCAGAATCTCTTCTCGCTGCGCCGATTCAACTTCTGCAAGCTCCTCATTGGCTCGCATCTGGTCCTCATGCGCCTGCAAGCGAAGCTGTGCCTCGCGCTCAAAGTCGGCGCGCAACGCCTCTTCTTGATTCCTCTGGTTAATCAGCGAGAACTCGCGCTCCAAGCCAAGTTGGGCGCGCCTGTTCTGGTCTGCGCCCAGAAATCTGGCGAGCGGGTTTGTAGGGCCTGCACTTATTGCGCGTTCCAATTGGGCCATTTGCAGGCTTCTCCTTGCGCCTTCATCACCAGCAGCAGCATCATATGCTAGCTGATTACGCCTGCGCTCATCGGCGAGCCTAGCTCGTATCTCCTGCTGTCGCAAGAGCTTCCTAGACGCCTCGTTTTCTGCTTCGATCTGGGCGGTAATTCGTGCTAGCTCCTCATCTCCCTCTGCCCTGTTTGCCCGCTCCTCGCGGAGCCTAGCATTGTTTGCGGCTATTTGGTCCGCACTTGCAACGCGCAGATCAAACAACTCGCCCGCCAACCCCGATGCGCCCGATGCCCGTCGCAGGGCTTCTCGGACTCTTCTACGGGATTCGCGCTGCCGCTGCTCGGATTC
>CAYYHN010000614.1:0-3513 GCA_964471245.1 uncultured Rhodothermaceae bacterium
TCGACCAAAGCCCTCAAAAGCATCAAAGGCGGCAAACTTGTGCGGCGCTACTAAGTGCCCGCAGCTCATACAACGCCCTCCTCCAACTTTAACTGATACGGTGGCAACAATGAAAAAGCTTTCGACCAAAGCCCTCAAAAGCATCAAAGGCGGCAAACTTGTGCGGCGCTACTAAGCTCATCCGTATGTACTGCCTCAAACGGTAGCCCTATATTCAAGGGCTGCCGTTTTTTATTGAGCAGCATGGCCCTCATGCAATGGACGTTATCGCACACGCTGACGAGCCCCAGCTCTAGTCTATTCTTCTTGCGTGGGCAAAACAGGGTCGAGTTCAATACGGCCACGTGTTTCTGGGTCAACATTAGCTTGCGCGTCTCTTTCTGACGATTTGGCATCGACAGCCTCAGATAAGGCCATTGTCAACTTGAAAGCATACGTACCGAGGGCTTCCATCTGTGCGGCGCGCTCGCGTACCTACGGCTGCAGTTTGAAGGCTCCCCATCCAAATATGCCGGCAAACAAGGAGAGCACGACGGTAGCCAACACCGCAACGCCCACAGGATCGCCGCCACCATGCCAGAGTGCAGCGGTCATCAAAATGAGCACGGTAACCAAGCCTGTTGCGCCGCTTCCAAGCAGGCTTTGCCGGTTCACATTTCGGGCTTTCATGCGCAGTTGCTCGCCCTGCTCCGTCGGCTCTATGAGAACTTGCACGTTGCCGCTGGTCCACTGGCGCAGCGAGCCTTCGCGCTGCAATGCACCACGGGCCTGAAATGTTTTGCGCAATTCAACCACAAGCAACTCCCAAGCCTCATCCGAAAGCTTCCCCGGCAACTGGACGGTCCGACCAACACTGACGGTCTGTCCCAAGTAGCGAATGGGTGGCGCGACTTCGCTGACGTGATCGATGGTGGCTGCGGCCTGCGCGATAAACTCGGGTGTAATCCCCGATGCCGCGCCGATAGCCTGCAGTTCGGGCAACGTCAAGCCTTTCTCGTGCGGATTGGCCTGCGAGGAGGCTTCCTGCGCCCGCGTCGCACGCTCGAAGATGGCAGCGATCTCCTTTTCGGAGTAGTGTCGTTCTGTAGACATAGGCGCAGCGGTGGGATCAGCTTTGTGATGATGTATACAGTTCCGAGCCGGTCAGCTTCGCATGCGGTTGCGCGTGGCGGGCGTAGACGCCGGGTCTGATTCGGAGTCAACACCAAGGTCAAGGAGCGGCGTAGCGGAAGTAGGCTCGGCGGTCATCGTCACCGTTGCCGACTCTGCCGATGCTACAGGCGGCTCAGCTTTAGCGGAGTCGGTTGGGATTGGGAACATAGACGCTAAAGCGACCGCGCGCGTGCTTAGGGTTTCCATCTGCTCCTCCCGCGTCTTCGCCCAGCCGGGTAGCGTGAAGCCGCTATAGCCGAGCATACCCAAAGCCATTAACAGCGGGGCCAGCATCACGAGGAATCCCTGCATGTCGCCCTCCATGAAGACGGCCACGCTGAGGACCAAAAAGGCGAGACTAATCACAACGCCCATGATAAATATGCTCTGGTGGTTCCTGTTGATCGTCTTCATCCGGACTCGTTCCCCCGTTGCCGTGGGCTCGACCATAACTTGCAGGTTCCCGTTGGTCCACTGGCGCAGCGAGCCTTCGCGTTGCAGCTTGCCCTGCGCCTGAAAAGTCTCACGAACGTCGGCGACGAACAACTCCCATGCTTGATCCGAGAGTTTCCCTGGCAGGTCAACCGTGCGCCCGACGCCTACCTTCATCCCAAGCGTGCGCACGGGCGGAGCAACCCGAGGCTTGTGGTTGACAGCCGCTGCGGCCTGCGCAATAAACTCCGGCGTAATCCCCGACGCCGCCCCAATGGCCTGCAACTCGGCCAGCGTCAGCCCTTTCTGGTTTGGATTAGCCTGCGAAGAGGCTTCCTGTGCGCGTGTCGCCTGCTCGAATATGGCGGCAATCTCTTTTTCTGAGTAGTGTCGTTCGGTGCTCATCGGCGGTGGTGGGCAAAACTTCCAGATCGTCCGGATATACGAACAACGTACGGTGGAGTTCTAGGCCGCCTACATGATGTGATGGGCCACAAAGGCACGAAGACCCAAAGCAGACGAACACTTGGTGTCTTCGTGTCTTCGTGTCTTCGTGGCCGCAATCTCCTTAACCTTACAGCCCCTTCTCCAACTGCGCGATGCTGTCGCGGAGTTCGGCGGCGCGTTTAAAGCGCCTCAAACGTTTCAAGGCGTCCAGCTTTCCGATCAAGCGTCACCGTAGTCGTACATCCCGCTGCCTGATGCAGACGACCGATGAGACAATCAGCGAAGTCCGCGGAGTGCTGCTGGAAGTCGTCCAAGGCATGACGCACCACGGTCGCCTGTGCGACTTTTAGCGTGGGGACGTGCAAGAGCCGATTGATGACATCAGCCTGCTGCATGCGCGGGATGTTGTAGGCACGTTGCAACACCCACATCAGTTCGCAGAGTACAATCGTGCTGATATATCCGGGCACTTCGACGGTACATTGCTGCTCCAGCACGGTAACAGCCTGCTGGAACTGCTCAGGATCGTCTTGGGTGAGGTAGCGAACCAGAATGTTGGTATCAATGCCAATCATCGCGTTTGCACGGCTTCAGACGCCGCCTCTCCGATGGCATCATCCATCGCCCCAAGTGACCGCGCAGAACGCTTAGGATCATGCAGCAGACCCTTCAGAACCTTAACATCGAGGTTGACGGGTTGCAGCATAGCACGTCCATCGGGCGTGAGCACATATTCGATGCAATCGCCAGCTTTAAGATTGAGGTGTTCGCGTACCTCTTTAGGCACGGTCGTTTGCCCTTTGCTCGTCAAGGTCGAAGTAGTCATATCCTTACTTTGGAGTCAATTCCTTACCTCGTCTACAGCTAACTGATTACACAAGTTTCTAGGCCTGAAGCTCGGATCTCTTGGTGCCTTGGTGTCTTCGTGGCCACAATCACATCAACCCTACAACCCCTTCTCCAACTGCGCGATGCTGTCGCGGAGTTCGGCGGCGCGTTCGAATTCGAGGTTTTCGGCGGCTTCGCGCATCTCGGCTTGCATCTGCGCGATGAGGTCGCGCTTCTGGTCGGCGGTGAGGCATTTGGCGCCGGGGTCGACGATGGCTGATGCACCAGCCGTGTCGTAGCGGTAGGTTGTGGGGCCGTCTTCATCGTACTTCTCGTCGGCGACAGCGGTGCCCCGGCGGATCTCTTCGGTCGACTTCGTGACGGTGCGTGGGATGATGCCGTGCTCCTCGTTGTAGGCCAACTGGATGGCGCGGCGGCGTTCGGTCTCGTCCATCATACGCTGCATCGAGCCGGTGATGCGGTCGGCGTACATGATGATGCGGCCGTTGGCGTTGCGTGCGGCGCGGCCCGCCGTCTGGATCAGCGAGCGGTCGCTGCGCAGGAAGCCTTCCTTGTCAGCATCGAGGATGGTGACGAGCGAGACTTCGGGCAGGTCGAGGCCTTCGCGCAACAGGTTGACGCCGATGAGCACAT
>CAYYHN010000615.1:0-3495 GCA_964471245.1 uncultured Rhodothermaceae bacterium
CCTATGGTCCCACCCCCGACGACGGCACGCTCGACTTTGGCCGCATCGCCCCCGGCGACCGCTACCGCATCCGCCCGCTTATCCTCCACCCGGTCGTCGAGTTTTTGCAAGCGCGGCACATTATCTATTGATGGCTTTCAGAGACGGGATGGTCAGAGCCGCCACAGCAACGTCATCGACAGATTGGGGATAACGGTGCTGCGTCCTCGGCGGGCGGCATCCCGAATGCGCTCGGCGTTGACTTCGGGCAGGTCGCCATAGAGCCGAGTACGGAGTTGCTGGAATGTCAACCATCCGTCGAGGCGGAGCGTGGAGTTGCGGCGCATCGGCCAGGTGATCGCCGCCGTCGGGCCAACTTGCCCAATGCGCTCGCGGCCGGGACGGCTGATGGTGTTTTGAAACGCCACGCCATCTGCATCGCGGGCAATGGCACCGTTTTCATCGAGGCGGTCGTAGCGGACGACGGCCGCGCGATTAAAATCGCTTCGGATGAGCCACCGCAGGCCGACTTCGGCGGTCACAGGGCCACCCGTCTGCACACGTACCCAGCCGCTGTAGGTGCGCAGCGTGTCGAACGGGATTTCCGCGAAAATGTCGTCGAGAAAGCGGCCCAAACGCAGGTCGCTCAAGCTGATTTGCGCACGCGCTGCCGCACCGCCGGGCAACTGATGCTCAATGCTGGCTTCGTGCCGCATCTCGCGGGCGGACTGATCGGTGGACCGACGCCCCGGCAGCACAAAGTCATCCACGGTGTAGGTTGCGCGCACTTCTGAGGTTAGGCGGGCCCGCGTCCGTGGGCTGGGCTCCCAGGTCAGGGTAGGGCGGAGGCGGAGGGAGCGCTGCACGTTGTTCTCAGCCGAGCGCTGGGCCTTGAGGTAGACGGTGTGATACCACGTGCCGAACAGCCGCACATCGAATGTGAGGTAGCGGCTCAGCAGCATCTGAAGCCCCGCATTGCCGTTGTAGTACACCTCATCGCGGTCATCGGGGTTGATCTCGGGCGTGTCGTGGCGGAGGATGCTTGCCGAGGCATCGAATGAGGCGATGAGGCGTGGCGTCACCGTGGCGCGCGAGGCGAGGAGCAACCCAAGCGAGCCGCGATCGAAGTCGGCTTGGCTGAGGAGGTCACTGCGCTGGGCGGCTTGCGGACCGGGCAAGTCGGCGTCGTTGGCCAGCGAGCGACGTTCCACCTCAGCTCCGCTTTGCAACCCGAGCCGTGTCATAAACCGCTTTCGTTCGTACTGGACGGTGACATCGAAGTCGATGCTGCGACGGCTAAAATCGGTGTCAAAGAAGAGGGTCTCATCAGGGGCGCGTAGGGTGCGTACGCCTCGGCTGTTCAGCCCAAAGTCGACTGCGCCACGGAGAGCGAAGTGCGACAAGATGGGCGCGTCGATGCTTAGCCGCACCGCCAGCGTGTCGCTCGTCGTCGCCTCCACTGTCTCAGGGCGACGGCCGTCGGGTGTATCGCGATTAAGAAACGAGACCGCTTGGTACGCATCGCGGCGGAAAGTGGAGGCCTGCACTTCGGTGGCAAGGCGCGTGCCTTCGAACTGCCGCTCGGCACGTGCGCGCACCTGTACTGCGCGTCCCCGGCGCGGCGTGATCACCTGCCACGTCCCGCCTCCTGTCACCTCAACGGCATAGCCGCTGAGCGAGGTCGGCCGAAACGCCAAACGTGCCCCGTACGACGGCCCCACATCCGTACGCAGCGGTGCGAGGCCGTCGCCTTGCGCCACGCCCGGCCGCTGGTCGAGCGCCAGCCCCACACGTGGTTCCACGGATAGCGCCGTCGTGGGCTGCATTCGAAGGCCCGTCAGCACCGAGCCCGCCAGCACGCGGCTCAAGCTGAACACATCGGTGGTTCCATATACGCCAAGCGCCATCTCGTTGCGCAAGGCGCGCTGCACCTGCCACACCAGCCGATTCTCATCCCGAAAGCTCAGCCGATCCTCGAACAGGATGAAGGCGTCGGACACAAATCGGTTATGCACCTGTGCCGACCAAGCCGCACCCGCATGGGCCACGCGGAGGTCTGATGTCCAGCGGTAGCGGTTCACATCCCGCTGGAAGGTCTGCCCGAATTCGCGTACCGCCTCCGATGCAGGCTGTTCCTGAGCCCAGCCCACACGGGCCAGCCCCAGCAGCAACACGACAAGACAGAAGGCACGGGGCATGGCAAAGGCACGTACAGCGATTCGGAAACAAACCGACGCGAGGAGTTAAGAGCACCAGTGTCTCAGCCGGGCGGCCAGCCCATTTTGCGTCCGCCGAGCAGATGCAGATGGATATGATAGACCGACTGCCCACCATCCTCACCGCAGTTAAACACCGTACGGTAGCCACCCGTCAAGCCCATCTTGGCAGCCAGCTCTTTGGCCACAAGAAATAGGTGGCCAACCAAGGCGGTATCGTCTGGTGTCAAGTCATTGAGCGTCGGAATTAGTTTGCGCGGCACAATCAGGACGTGCGTAGGTGCCTTTGGGTTGATGTCGTGAAAGGCAATGCAGTGCTCATCTTCGTGGATGAGGCTGGCCGGAATCTCCCGGTCCGCAATCTTCTGGAAAATGGTTTTTTCAGCCATAGTGTGCAGGGAGTGCAAGCACGAACGAATGGTGCGCAACAAAGCGACAAGGGTAAGATCAGGCGTCAATATCGGGATCAGAGGGGTTTGGCGAAAGGCCACAACCATGTGGGGGATTCGCTGGCATTTGGGGAAGCGAAGTGCTGGCAACACTTCGGTTGGGCTGCTCGCACGGCGCGGCCCACAAAAATGGTACGTTTTCTACAGAAAACCGCTTCCACCAGCCTAGCCGAGCCCATGATTTCTGGATCATATGCCGCTTCTCATGCCGCGCGACTGCATCGCATTGTCCTGTTCATTGTTTTGCTTATGGCGCTTTTCCTCTTAGCAATCGGTTGCACACGCCCCGAAACAGAACTCGAAGCTGAACCGGATGGCGAAGTACTCATTGCAAGTACCAGCCCTCTGGAACGAGGACAAGAAACGTATCAAACGTTCTGCCAAAGCTGCCATGGCGAAGATGGCAAAGGCCGTGGCCTTGTTAGCGACGATTTGCACAGCCCGCCAGCCGACTTAACACGTCTCGCCCTTGAAAACAATGGTGTCTTTCCAATTGAAGCGGTCATTCAGATGGTCGATGGGCGTACGGAAGTAGCTGCCCATGGGAGCCGTGAGATGCCGGTTTGGGGCAACATTTGGAGTGAGCGCGACGGGAATCCTGTTCCAGAAGAAGAGGTGAACGAGCGCGTCAACGAGTTGGTCGAGTACCTACGCACCCTCCAAGTGGAAGGGGGCACCCAATAATCAGCAGGTCACACATTGGGCGTGTTGAGAGGCCATGGTCGCATGCGGCGGTGGCCTCTTTGTCCACACTATAGCGCCAAGCATTTGCTATAAAGTAGAAAGGCGATCCCTCCCCAAGGATCGCCCTTCGAATAAAAACGGGATCTCTGTATTGGGCCAGGATCTCC
>CAYYHN010000616.1:0-3495 GCA_964471245.1 uncultured Rhodothermaceae bacterium
GCGTCGTAGTTGTGGGCCTGGTGCAGGCCGAGGTAGCTGTTGAAGTGCAGCGTCCACGTCTCGGGGCCGGGGGTCGCGAAGAAGGTGTAGACGCCTGCATCGAGTCGCTCTCCGCCGACGAGCAGCGGCTTGGTGAGCACGATCTCCGTGGCGTAGTGTGCGCCGAGTGGCCATACTTGTCCAAAGCCAACGAGCCCGCCAAAGATGATACGCCCACGCTTGAACGGACGGCTGAAGGCCACATGCACGTACGCGTCGCCGACAAACGCCATCGCCCGCCCGACGTTGCTACCGCCCGGCGGGTTCGCCGCGTCGATGCGGAGGCCGTTCACGAGTACGGTTTCGCCGTCGCGATTGGCGTCAGAGCTGGAGTAGCCGTGGTTGTGTTGCGCGTGGCTCGTCCACGCAAAGGTCAGCAGGGCCAACGAAAGGAAAACGGTGCGGTGGTTCATGGTTCTATGACGAGGTCTTGGAGTTTAGGTAAGATCTGGAGCATTTTGTGAATGCGCTTGAGGTGCAAGAAACTCTCCTCCTTGTCTAGGAGGAGTTGGGGATGGTTGGATTATGCTGGAAGTCATCCCCGTTCTACCACCCCTGTCCCCTCCTTGTCCAGGAGGGGAACTTGAACTGGCCCGTTTCTGCTTGAAAAAACGCATCACATCGAACTGCAAAATACTCTAGAGGCTAAGGTGCCCGTTGTTTACTGCTGTAAGGTGCCTATGCTGTTGCCGTTTTGGCTAACGAGGGTGACGCCGCTCGCCGTTCCTGCCAATGCGGGGTCCGTGCCCGCAAGGGGCGTGTTAGGAAAGCGCGTTAAGGACCCATCTGGGTTGGTTTGTGCCCAATGGATGGTCTCGCTGGTCAGGTCTTCCCACGCCAGCCACACATGCGCTTCACCATCGCCGCTAAGGCGGATTTGTGAAATGGGCACGTCGCGGAGGAGGGGTTCGGGTGCCGCAAAGGTTTTGCCGTCTGCCGAGTGCGTGTAGTAGATGCCTCGGCGGCTCGCAAGGCCGGTGTACCACCCGAGGTGCAGGCGGCCACGGGCATCGACCGCAATAGACGGCCCCGAATGGGGGCAGCCGCTGATCGACCAGCCGTCGGCATGGGTCCGGACGGCTGAGGTGAACGACGCACCGCCATCCGTCGAAGTAGCGAGTGCTATGTCGCGTTGACCACCCCGGAAGATGTGTCGCCACGCGACGTAGACCGTGCCATTCGGCGCTACGGCGATGGACACGCGGCAGCATTCGCACGTGTTGCGTGCTACCACGGTGCCTTCACTAAACGTCTCGCCGCCATCGGCTGATGACGCCACCCACACTTCGGTACCGGGGTCGTGCCGCATCCCGTGGCTCACCATCCGAAACGGCGATGCCTCGTCTTGCACTGCTCGGGCAGCTCGGCGGGCATCGCTCCGGCGCGAATCGAGCCACGCGACGTAGATGGTGCCATCGGGCGCGATCGTCATGTCGTGGAACGTGTGCCCCGCAGGTAGTCCGCCTGCGTCTGAGTTGATCGCCTTTTGCGCTGAAAACGTAGCGCCGCCATCGTCGGAACGTGCAATGAACAGATCGCTCGCCCCAAAACGTCGTCCTTCTACTTCGTACTCATTCGCCCAAACAACATAGACCGCACCATTCGGCCCAACAGCCACTTGCGCGGGTGCTTGGTCGTGCCCGTGCGCTTCGCCATCGAGACTGTTAACGCGCACCGGAGCCGTCCAGCCTGTTCCACCCTTGGGCTGGCTCGCCAAGTACAGGTCGGTTACCTCGCTTTCTGTGCGAAAGAAGACCACGTACGTTGTACCTGTGGTTGTATCAACGGCAGTCGTGGGGAAGCGGCTCTCTGCAAACACCTGCTCAGCCGCCAGCAGCGTGACGGCCGGGACCTCAGGCTCCTCCGCAGCGGTTGCGGTGGGCGAGTCGGATTGTGGTTTAGCACAAGCTGAAACCATGAGGAGCATCACAACCAAGAAGAGACGAGCAATGGGTTTCATAAGGCATCTAGGGTGTTGCGTGGAAGGGAAGCGAGGTTTGGCGTGTGTGAGCGCATAAAAGGCTAAAAGCATTAAGGACGAGCCGCCTTTACCGCATCCAAGCTGTCAATCAGCGGCTGAGCGCCCATGTCGTACATCGCGAGCATCATCTCGTACACCTCGGGGCTTGTTTTTTCAGGCGAGCCACCCACGAGAGGTGGAGCCGGATCGTATTCCATGTCGAGCATGACGCCCTGTGTATAGCTCTCGCCCCAGATCTCGTTCATGATCGCAAGCGACATGTCCATGCCTGCCGTCACTCCGGCCGAGGTCCAGTACTTGTCGTCGTTCGTAAACCGCTCGTTGACGAACGTAGCGCCGTACTTGGTCATCATCTCGTCTGCACGGTACCAGTTCGTGGTGGCTTGGCGCCCTTCCAACAGGCCCGTCGCGCCCAGAATCCAACCGCCTGTGCAAACACTCGCTGTGTAGATGGTATTCTCGTCGATCATCCGGATCCAGTCGAGCAGCCGCTCATCATACGCGCCCTCAATGGTGCCTCGGAAGCCGCCGGGAATGACGAGAATGTCGAGTTGGTCGACGGCGTCGATGGTGGTGTTCGGCACGATCTCGGTGCCCATCACGGTCGTGATGTTGCCGGGTTCGAGCGCGACGAGTTGCGTCTGCACGCCCATCAGCTGCCCGAGCACATAGCGCGGCCCCATCAGGTCGAGGTCGTTCACACCATCGTAGACGAGGATGCCGAGTGTCTCAACGTGCACGTTGGGGGCGCCCAGCATCTGATCCATCAACTCGTCGTGGTTGTTCGCAGTGATCTCAGGCATCTCTTGCATCGTGGCCTCTGTGTCATCCTGCGCCGTCGATGCGTTGCACGCTACTAAGAGCAGGGCGAGGAGCAAAGGGAAAAAGAACAATTTCATAGTCGATAAAGGGTTGCTTGGTGAAAGCGGTGGGGTAGACAGAGGCTTAGTACCGCGCTGTAAGGGTGATGCCGAGCGCGCGTGGTGCTGCGGTGCGGGCGTTGCGATTGAAGCTTGTGTCGGCGGAGCCGAAGACGAGGTAGCGCTCATCGGTCAGGTTTTGCACCCAGAAGAAGGCATCGAAGCGGCTGCTCGTCACGCCGAGGCGGGTGTTGAGCACCTGATAGGCTTCTTGTTCGAGGTCGTTCTGGATGTCCGTGTAGAAGTTGCCTACGTGCCGTACCTCGCCGCGTAGCACGGCCTTGACACTCGGTGTGAGCGGGATGCTGTACTGCGCGCTCAGGAAGAACGTCTGCGCGGGAGCATTCGGCAGTCGGTTGCCGGTTACTTCCGCCGTCACGGTCTCAAAGGTCGTCGGGTCGCTGCGGACGAGGACGAACTCGTCGTATTCCGTGCCGTTCAGGCCGAAACTGGCGTCGAGTTGCAGGTTCGGGATGGGCACTGCCGAGGCTTCGAGTTCAAGGCCGTACGACGATGCATCGCCGACGTTTTCGCGGGCAAACGTGAAGGGACCTA
>CAYYHN010000617.1:0-3491 GCA_964471245.1 uncultured Rhodothermaceae bacterium
TCTGGATGGCACGCGGCCATCACCGATGTGCCGTTCCAGTACCGTTTCCTCGATGAGGACATGCAGCGGTTCTACGAGGATGATCAACGTTGGAGTGAGATCGTGACATACGCCAGCCTTTTCGCCATTTTCTTGGCCTGTCTCGGACTCCTAGGCTTGGCCGCCCTTGCAGCTGCACGGCGCACCAAAGAGGTCGGCATCCGCAAAGTGCTAGGTGCTTCGGTACCCGGTCTGGTCGGCCTCGTCACGCGCGAATTCTTGTGGATGGTGCTGCTTGGGATTGCCCTTGCCGTGCCTGTGGGCTACATCGTAATGCAGAACTGGCTCGCCGACTTTGTCTTCCGCATCGATCTTGGGCCGATGCTCTTCGTGCTTGGCGGCATGGTGGCCTTGCTTATGGCCGCAATTGTCGTCAGTTACCAAGCTTTCCGTGCGGCGCGGGCGAATCCGGTGGAAAGCTTGCGCTACGAATAACACAGACCCAAAGCGGGGCAACCACCTTGGATGCCCCGCTCGGTTCCTACCATGTGTTTGTAGGGGTTACTGGTGGAAAATCCCTAGGCCGAAGTAGCAAGGCTCGTTGCTACAAGCGTACATGTCTACTTGGATGGTGTACTGAGCAGTTTCCTCCACAACGCCTTCAAGGGTGGGAATATCGTCTTCGCTCACATCACTGGCGATTTCATTGCCGTATTCGTCGAATAGGCGGATGTCTACGTCTTGGCAGTCGCCGTCGCATGCGCCCATGATGACGTAGGAGTAACCACCATAGAGGGTCATCGTCCAGTTGTCTGTTTGGCCTTGACTGAGTTTGCCAATGATGTAATTCTGGCTGACGTAGCCTTCTTGTTCAGCTATACCGTTTACGGCTTGTAGTTGCTGCCACACAAGGTCGGCATAAGGCTGGGCTTGGGATTCCATTGCTGGGCACAGCAATACAAAAGCGAAGAAGAGGCCTAGGAGGGTAGGTGCGTGCGTCCGATGTGTAGCCATGGTGAGTATGGGTTGGTCGAGTAAGGACATGGATGAGGCTGTAAGTGCAAGGTACTCGGTTGGATTGCCAGTGTAAAGCTGATGAGGGTATTTGTTGATGCCCTATGTTTGGGGCGACGTAAGGTGCATCAAATGAAAAACGCTCCGACGTTGCCTTTGCGAGCCGAGGTGCCTACGTTGCTTTTGAACAACATGGAAACCCAAGCGCCGAGCCAAGTCCTTGCGTTATTCTAAACCCAATCGAACAGGTTATCCAATGGGCATATCGTTTGCCCAAGTACTCATTTTGGTATGCGTATGGATCATCAGTCTTCCTCAGACGCTCTTAGGCCAAGCTGAAGACCCCGATCCGATGCGCTTTGCTGAGGAAATCCGTGCTTTCGAAGCATGGGATGAGAAGAACGCCGTGGTGACCTCGCCGATTCTCTTTGTCGGCAGCTCAAGCATTCGGTTTTGGGATACGGCGGTACGATTCCCAGAACTACCCGTCGTGAACCGAGGGTTTGGCGGTTCGCACATCTCGGACGTCAACCATTTCATAGAAGCCACCGTCCTGAAGTATGCGCCGCGCATGATCGTGTTCTATGCAGGTGATAATGATGTAAACGCAGGCAAGTCGAAGGAGACGGTCTTGGCGGATTATCAGGAATTTGTGGGGCTTGTGATGGCACAATTTCCCGAGACGGACATTGTGTTCTTGCCGATCAAGCCAAGTCTAGCACGGTGGTCCTTTTGGTCCGAAATGGCAGCGGCCAACGAATTGATCCGGGCATTTTCAAGTGAGGACGACCGCCTTCATTACGTCGATGTGGCCACGCCGATGTTGGGTTCAGATGGGAAGCCGCGTCCAGAACTACTCATTGAGGATGGGTTACATATGACGGCGGAAGGGTATGACATCTGGTCAGATCTTTTGGCGACATACCTCTCATCGATTATGTAAGCCACACGGCATAACGTGCTTGAAACCATGAACGAGCGTCGTCGACAGCTTTGGATTGCTATGTCAAACCTTTGGCTAGATACAGCGCTTTCCGAATCGGACGTACGCGACATCGCCGCAACTGTGCGGGAAAGCGGACTAAGCCGCGAGGAGCTTGAGGTTGTTTTTTGTGACGAGCTTGCCCCGTTTCTCGGGCCCAATCTGCTGAGTCCTGCGGGTGTATGGCAAGGTTTCGACCCGGATTGGGTCTGCAACGAAGCAGCGAAGCGGTACAGCCGGCGATGCTTTTGGGATCACCTGCTACGTTCCTCGGGTCTGATGACCCACGCTGCTCGGCCAGCATGGAATCGTGTGCTTTCGGCGGCCTTCGAATCGGAACGCTACAAGCACGATGCCTGATGCAAAGCTGGATGCCTTTTTGGATATGCTTGGCCCTTGCCCTCTTCATGAACCTATTGCCATGGTTTATGGCTTTTGTGGTTAAGTCCAAGGTGTGGCAACAAACGGGCTGGGTCTATTACTTCGCCACGTTACCGTTAGGCATTGTGTTGATCGTACTCGGCGTAATCCTGAGTTGGTCTTAGGTGGAGCTGTGTGCAGCGAGTGTCCTACTCGTTGACTCTAATATCATTGCTGAACTGGATGTGCCCGATGTAGTGTCACGGCTGGCGGTTCGCCGTGTGCATCGCTGCCCCACGCGCATGCCAGCGTGTCATCTCCGGTCGTAAGAGGGGTACAGTACAACACATCAGGCGCATACGTCCCGATAATGGCTGGGCCACTGACAAGCCGTGGCAAGGAGCCAGTCAGTACCAAACGGCCTTCGTTGTGTGTTATGGAAAGGTCTTGGCGTATGGTGCGTGCATCGACCGTCGTGTCTGTCGTGTGGTACACGATATCCATCATTGGTACGGCGAAGTCAAGGTGGAAGCGATATGTCTCGTCGATGTCGCCGCGCACGAGCCGAACAGGTGTGCTCTCCCATATCCCAGATGGCATAGCGTGCTGTGCTTCGGCTGGGGCAGGTTGTTCGTCGGGGGTACAAGCTGCGCTCAACAGCACAGCGAGTAGGACGAATACACAACGCGAAATGGCGTGGATAGGCAGGCGGGGCATGGGGATAAGTGCGTAGTCAAGTGGCTGAAAAGCTTGATGTTCGCTAGCGAGCGACCCAGCGAGCGGTGACGACGGCATCGACTTCGACCTCAACGAGCCAGTCGGGGCGGATGAAGCCGCTGACTTCTACGAACGTGCAGGCAGGATGAATCTGACCAAACAATTCGCCGTGTGCTTTGGCTGCCGCTGCCCATGTCTTGATGTCGGTGAACATGATACGGGTGCGGATGACATCGTTGGCGGAGCCGCCAGCTTCTTGCACCGCCTTCAGCGCAACTTCGAAGCAGTACTTCGTCTGTTCATAGACATCGCCGCCGCCGACGGTCAGCCCTTTGGGGCCGATAGGCGCCGTGCCGGAAACCGCAATCCATTGGCCGATCCGGCAGGCACGTGCAAAGCCAATGGCGTTTTCAAGCGGAGAGTCGGAGTGGATCGTGGT
>CAYYHN010000618.1:0-2906 GCA_964471245.1 uncultured Rhodothermaceae bacterium
AGGCTGTTGGCTGTTGGCTATTGGGGGCTTTGCCCAGAGGTCATCAGCCAACGGCAGACAGTCGCAACCCAACAGCTAAAAGCCAAGAGCCAATAGCCGAAATAGATTATGGCACACAACGGAAATATGACCCTCAACCTGAAAGTCTGGCGGCAAAACGGCGCGAACGATGCCGGTCGCTTGCAAGACCTCACGGTGGAGGCCAACGAACACATGTCGTTCCTCGAAATGCTCGATGTGCTGAATGAGGACCTCATGACGAAGGGCCAAGAGCCTGTCGAATTTGACCACGACTGTCGCGAAGGCATTTGCGGCTCGTGCGGCGTCGTCGTCAACGGCAATGCCCACGGCCCGTGGAAGCGCACAGCGGTTTGCCAGTTGCACATGCGCGAGTACAAAGATGGTGACACCATCTTCATCGAGCCATGGCGTGCAACGGCGTTTCCGATCATCAAAGACCTTGTCGTCGACCGCAGCGCTTTCGATCGCATTATGCAGGCCGGTGGTTACGTGTCGGTGAACACGGGGAATGCACAGGACGCCAACGCCCTGCCGATCGATAAGCAAGACTCTGACGAAGCTATGGACTACGCCGCATGCATCGGCTGTGGTGCCTGTGTGGCGGCGTGCCCGAACTCGTCGGCGTCGTTGTTCACGGGCGCGAAGATTTCGCACCTGTCGCTGCTGCCCCAAGGCGACCCCGAACGCAGAGAGCGCGTCATCGCAATGGTCGACCAGATGGCGAAGGAAGGCTTCGGTGACTGTTCGAACCACGCAGAGTGCGAAGCCGTTTGCCCCAAAGGCATCAGCATCACGGCTATTGCTCGGATGCGTCGCGAGTACATGCGTGCCGTGTTCGCGTAGCTGCCTTCCAATCGTCTCCTTTCGGTTTTGTAACCGTCCATTGGTTTTTCAATGGACGGTTTTTTTGTTAAGATATTGTGAATGCAAGGTTTGGGGGCGGGCATTCATTTAAGGCAAGGCTTGGTTACTACGATGGCGTTAAACATTTGGTAATGTCGTGGCCCTGAGCGTTTGCTCGTACCCACCTAGCCCAAGGCGTTTCGATGGGTAAGTGCAGCACCAGCGGCTGTTGCATGTATGAACTTAATCCTAGAAGCCACCCATGTCAGGACTGAATCCTTTCACCAAAACCATAGGACGCAAAATAGCGTCTGTATTTTTTGTCTCACTTCTACTTACCGCAACGATCGGTAGCATCGCTTATCAGAGTATCACATCGTTGAATAGCACGGCCTCTTGGGTCACGCATACGTACAATGTTCTTGCAGAGCTTGATCGTATTAGCGTCGCCCTCAAAGACGCGGAGTCGGGGCAGCGTGGGTATTTACTTACCGGAGACGAAACGCATTTAGCGACATACAATCGCCAGCGCGTTGCAATAGACGAGGCAACGGCAGAGCTGCGTCGGCTCACTTCAGATAATGCTGTGCAGCAGAAGCGGCTTGACCAGTTTGGTCCGCTTATTGCCAGTCGATTCGATGAACTGCAGCAGGCGCTTGACCTCCGGCGTGAAGTTGGCTTTGAGGCTGCTTTGGCGTCTGTGCTGGCCGAGCAAGGCAGCTCCGTTGGGTCTGCTGTAGATCAGGTCCGCGATTTGCTTGGGCAGATGACGATAATGGAAGAAGAGCTGCTGGTGGTACGTCATCAAGAAGCCGAGGAGACGACACGCACAGCCACGATGTGGACGATAGCAATTACACTCTTTTCCTTTGTGCTGTTGACATTACTTGGGTTTCTGACGACCCGTGGCATCGTTTCGCCTGTCAAAGAGTTACTGGACAAGTCCAACCAGGTAGCCGAAGGTAATTTGGAAGTTGAAGTGCATGCCACCACCCACGACGAGGTCGGACAATTGGCGACGTCCTTCAACACGATGGTTGCTTCGTTGCGTACGTCGACGGCCGAAGGGGAAGCGCAGCAGGCGCGCGCTGAGGAAGGCATGCGGAAAGCCGAAACCTTAGCACAGACTGCCGAAGAGCAGCAGCAATATCTCAACCGCAGTGTCAATCAACTGCTTGTAGAGATGGAGCGGTTTGCACAGGGTGACCTGACCGTCTCGCTGGCTGCAGAAAAGGACGATGAGATCGGGCAACTCTACGTGGGCTTTAGCGGAGCGGTTGAGAACATCCGCCAACTCTTTAACCGTGTGCAGCAATCTGTAGACGAGACGGTCGCGACAGCCTTGCAGATCAGCAGTGCGGCCGAGGAACTATCAGCAGGCTCGCAAGAACAGTCGAGCCAGACTACAGAAGTGGCGGCGGCGGTCGAGGAGATGACGCGCACTATTGTTACCAACGCCAACGTGGCATCGACGACGGCAAACGTATCGAACCAGAACGGAGAAGCAGCGAAAGCAGGCAAAGCGGTCGTGCAGAAGACGGTCGAGAAGATCAGTTTGATTGCAACAGTGGTAGGGCAATCTGCCGAAACAGTGGAGCGCCTTGGTGTATCCAGCCAGAAGATCGGTGAGATCGTTTCCACGATTGACGAGATCGCCGAGCAGACGAACTTGCTGGCACTCAACGCAGCGATTGAAGCCGCACGTGCCGGAGAGCAAGGCCGTGGCTTTGCCGTCGTGGCTGATGAAGTTCGCAAGCTCGCCGAGCGCACCACCACGGCAACAAAGCAGATCGCTGAAATGATTCAGATGATCCAGTCGGAAACGAAAGAGGCGATCGTCGCCATGCAAAAGGGTACCACAGAGGTCGATGAAGGCATTGTGCTAGCCGACAAGGCTGGGGTGGCGCTCGGGCAGATCGATGAACAAGCGCAGCGGACCGTGGACCTGATTGGCCAGATTGCAGCGGCTACGGAAGAGCAATCGGCCACGAGTGAAGAGATCTCGCGCGCTGTGGAGTCTATCTCAACGGTATCCCGGGAAG
>CAYYHN010000618.1:2921-3487 GCA_964471245.1 uncultured Rhodothermaceae bacterium
CCCTGTCAGCTACACGGCTCAATCATTTGATGAATGAACTTCAGCAAGATGTAGCACGCTTCAAGGTGAGCGGTGTGCCGTCAGCTACTACGACCAAGGATCGGAGCCCTGTCCGAGCCGCTAGCGCCGTGCACGATCGCGTGCGTGGCAGCCTTGGCGTTGCATGACACGTTGATTGGTTGCTGGATATGCTCGTGCTCCATCAAGGGGCGTCATAACGCTTGCGTCTTGATGGAACACGAGCATCTCGAAGGATGCGAAACCTCCGCGCGCACGCTATGCCTGCCGGGTTGTTGCGGCAGGGCTTGTTGTGAGCAAGTCAGCACCTTCTTTGCTCATCACGATTGCTGCGGTTTGTGAATCATGAAACCTATGTTGAAACACAGCGCCCTATGCTTGGTGCTCTTATGCTTGGCCACGACGGCCGCCTTCGGGCAACAGACCTTCAAATTACACGGCCACATGTTCGGCGATTATTATTGGGTCGGCGCGCATCACAACGCTGACATCGAGGGGAAAAATGCCTTTCAGTTGCTCTGTGCCTGTGCGGTTTATCCGGAATTATA
>CAYYHN010000619.1:0-3484 GCA_964471245.1 uncultured Rhodothermaceae bacterium
CATGAAGCTGGCTGCGGCGTAGGTGGACCGAAGAGGACGCAGCTTCTGTGCTTCGTACACGTCCCAGCCAAAGGCGGCCTCTTCGGCAAAGAAGAGTGTGGCGGCAGCATCGAAAACGGCGTCGTCGCCCACTGTGCCCTGCAACTCGAAGCCTAGCATGGCCACATCACTGGCTTGCTTGGCCACCAAGGTCCCACCTCCCGTGATGCCTGTACTACCGAAGAAGATATTTGTAAGTCCGGCACCCGGTGTCGTACGCTGTATGAAGAAGCCCTGGCCCATGCCGATCACATCACCGGTTCCTGCTTGCTGGGTCACCGTCTGGTAGCTGCCGCCCATGGCGGGGTTCCAGATCTGCACGGTAGCGTTGAAGCCATGCACAGTGAGGGCAAGCGAGGAGAGGTCATAGCTCTTGTCGTAGGGGTTGCCGAGCAGTTCAAACGTGTTGGCGGTGTTAAAACCCGTGACCTTTAGATCGCCAGCGTAGGGGTCTCCTTGAAAGTTAATGTTGAGCGTGGTGTTGATGGGGTCGGTGGCGTCATCGAAGATGTAGACGATGAAGCCAGTGCCTGGAGCGAGGGCGGTGGTGCTGGTGGAGTGCTGGAACGCCGAGCCGTCCCACGTCTGAAGGATGTCGTTGCCACTGGCAGAGGTGGACGTAAAGGAGACGCCTTGGATGTCGGAGCGGGTGAGGTTCTGGATGTAACTGCCGAGCATGCGCCATCCGGCGTCTGTGCCGTCCTCGCCAGCCGTACCGCTAAGTTGGATGAATCGATTGAGCGGTGTGGAACTGCTTAGTACGGTGAGGGCCTTATCATCAGTACTCGCCACATAAACGTGACGCCCATCGTGGCTTATTAGGATGTCGCGGATGTCGTCAAAGTGCGTCTGTTCGGTGGGGCTTCCATTGGCCTCAGTCGCCTCATTATCATCGTGAACGACGACGAGGGTAAGCTTCCCATAGTCACTGCTGGTTGGGTCATCGTCACGGCTAAAGAGGGTGAGGGCATTATCTGCATCAGTACCGACTAGTACATGCGAACTGGTCACCGCTACGTTATAGCTGGCCTCTAAGTGGGTTTGCTCGATGGTGGTGCCGTTGGTCTCGGGGGACTCATTGTCTTCGTGGATCTCGAGCAGGGTAAGTGCTCCAGGTGGCGCTCCACGACTGAATACCGTCACTGCATCGTCGCTATTAGATATAACATAGACGTGCGCGCCGTCGGGACTCACTGCAACGCTACGTACCGCATCTAAGTGGGTTTGCTCGATGGTGGTGCCGTTGGTCTCGGAGGACTCACTATCGTCATGTACCTCAACGAGAGTGAGCTTGCCATAGTCACCACTGCCACTATTCGTCTCCCGGCTGAATACCGTCAGTGCATCGTCGCGACCTGAGCCAACATAGACGTGCGCCCCGTCGGGACTAATGCTTATCAAATCGACTATATCTAAATGGGTTTGCTCAGTGGTGGTGCCGTTGGCCTCGGGGGACTCATTATCGTCATGTACCTCAACGAGAGTGAGCTTTCCATAGTCACCACTGCCACTATTCGTCTCCCGGCTGAATACTGTCAGTGCGTCGTCGTTAGAACCTGCAACATAGACGTGTGCGCCGTCGGGACTCACTGCAACGCTTCGTACCCCATCTAAGTGGGTTTGCTCTGTGGTGGTACCGTTGGTCTCGGGGGACTCATTGTCTTCGTGGATCTCGACGAGGGTGAGTGCTCCTGTACTCGAATTCCGGCTAAATACCGTCAGCGCGTCGTCAGACGATGACGCTACATAAACATGCGCACCATCGGGACTCATGGCTGCAATTTCGGAGCCTCCAGAAGCGAACACATCTAAGTGGGTTTGCTCTATGGTGGTGCCATTCGCCTCGCCGGACTCATTGTCTTCGTGGATCTCGACAAGCGTCAGGGTTTGCGCAACGCTGGGTCGTGTGATAATTAAAAAGGCACCGAAACACAAAAAGAAGAGAGGAAATGCACGCGCAAGCATGGGGAAAAGCATCGTCTTAATGAAAGGAGTCTGCTCAGGTAGGCATGGAAACTGCTGAGCTGAATTAGCGGCTTCACATTAGAGGACATCTGACTACACTTTCAGGATCATTCCTTGATCATTGGGGACAAAGACTTGACGATTCGGGACATGACCGCGCTTTTATTACCCCTTCTCCAACGCCTTGCGTACGTTTAAGCCACGTTTATGTGGTTCTTAGACAAAATGTGTGGTTGATGTCCAAGCAAAGCCCAACAGCATGGTGTCATCCCGAACGCATGTGAGGGATCTGGCGGGGCTACAACGGTTGTAAGCAATGCTCCAACGATGCCATGTTAGCCAGATCCTTCCTCCCGATGGTCGTCAGGATGACACACCTCGGCGTTTTTTGCTTGTTCAGAGCAGTCCAAATAGCGACTTGCCTTCGTCGCATCAAACGCCTTGCTTTTGGCTTGCCCCACATGATTTGTCAAAGAGCCGTTTATATTTACGCAGCTACTTCGCGCTGGTCACCTTAACTAGCGCCCGCAAAATGGCCTTGTAGGCATCCGTCATGCACCGCCTATTTTCAGCCCTGCTTTCGCACACGCTTGTCACTACGCTCTGTGTAGCAGGTATCTGTTTGGTGCTTCTGACATCCGTACGGGCGCAGCACATTGTTTCGTACCAGAAAATCAGCGGCACCCTTCCCGCATTCGCCCCTATCTTGCAGGAAGGCAACCGATTCGGCGGTGCGACCACCGTCCTTGGGGACCTCGATGGCAATGGCACACCCGACCTTGCTGTTTCCGCATGGGAGGACAAATTGGGTATCCGCAAGGTTGGCGCGGTTTACATTCTGTTCCTGAACACCAACGGTGCTGTTGACCGTTTTCAAAAAATCACGCCTAGCACGCTCCCAAATCATGATATCACGCGATCTGCGCGTGGATTTGGTAGGTCCTTGGCCGCCTTGGGCGATCTCGATGGCGATGGCATCACCGAATTGGCGGTGGGTGCCTCGCAAAACCGATTCGGGGGCAGTGTCTGGATCCTTTTTCTTCAGCGTGATGGCACCGTCAAACGCCACCACCGCCTCAACCACTCCCAGCTGCGCGAAGATGGGTCCCTCGGCGAAACCGCTGGATTTGGCCACGCCCTTGCTCACATAGGTGACCTAAATGGGGACGGTCTACCCGAACTCGCCGTCTGGGCAAGCCAGCATACTGAAAACGGCCTACGATCGGGAGCCTTTTGGATTCTCTTCCTCAACCGGCAAGGCCAAATTTAGCGCCATCAAAAGATCAACTCCAACTCTGGAAACCTTGGCGTCCAACTTCAGGCAGGAGATACTTTTGGCGAGGCGATTGCAGCCCTCGGCGACCTCGATGGGGATTGCATCACCGAACTAGCCGTTGGCGCACGTGGCGATGCGCGAGCAGGCCTTAAGACCAATACCATTCAAATAAGCAAAATGAGGTGGTCCGTTTTGGCGTAGGTT
>CAYYHN010000620.1:0-908 GCA_964471245.1 uncultured Rhodothermaceae bacterium
GGCCTCTTTCGGCAAGCAGGATACGCCGTGACTGGCTCCGACAAAGCCGCGTATCCGCCCATGAGCACGCGGCTCGCCGAAATGGGCATTCCCATCCACGAAGGGTACGACGCGGCCCACCTCGATCCTGCTCCCGACCTCGTTATCGTAGGCAACGCCTGCACACCGACGCACCCGGAAGCAGCCTACGCCCGCGAAAACGGATTGGCGCAACTCGCTTTCCCAGAGGCGCTGGCCCACTTCTTCATCGAGGGACGGCGGTCGCTGGTGGTAGCAGGCACGCATGGCAAGACGACGACGACCTCGATGCTCGTGCATGTGCTGCAATCGGCAGGGCTTGATCCGGGCTTCCTTGTGGGCGGCGTCATGCAGAACAGCGGTGGCAGCTACAGCGTGGGCACTGGGCCGCACTTCGTGGTCGAAGGTGATGAATACGATAGCGCCTACTTCGACAAGCGGCCTAAGTTCATGCACTACCGCCCCACGAGCGCCATCGTCACCTCGATGGAGTTTGACCACGCCGACATCTACGACGACTGGCACGACTACCGTCAGGCGTTTGAAGCGTTTGCTGCTACGGTCAACACCAAAGGCCTTCTGGCGCTGAATGGCGATGATAAAAACGTACGCGCCCTCGCCGCCCACACCAATGCCTGTGCCCGCTTCTACGGCCTCACCCCCGGTGCCGACATTACAGCCCATGACATCCGTGCAGGCGATGGAGGCCAACGCTTTACCCTCGTTGCCGATGGCCAGTTCCTGACGGATATCTTCCTGCCGATGAGCGGCCGGCACAACCTGATGAATGCGCTTGCAGTCTGCGCTATCGCACTTGGCGAAGGCCTCACGCCGCAGCAAATTGCGACGGGTTTTGCCAGCTTCCAAGGCGTCAAGCGTCGCCAAGAGGT
>CAYYHN010000620.1:918-3482 GCA_964471245.1 uncultured Rhodothermaceae bacterium
GCCCATGGCGTGCTCGTGGTCGATGACTTTGCCCACCACCCAACGGCTGTGCGCGAGACAATCCGGGCGGCCCGCGAGCGGTGGCCTGCACGGCGTGTCGTGGCGGTCTTCGAACCACGCAGCAATTCGAGCCGCCGCAAAGTGTTTGAGGACGCCTACATCGAAGCCTTCGACGATGCCGCGCTGGCCTTCCTGAGCACGCCGCCGTTCCGCCACAACGACGTACGCGACAATTTTATGGACATCGACACCGTCATCGCACGCATCACGGAACGTGGCGTCCCCGCGCAAACACACCAAGGTGCTGATGCTATCTTGCCGCCGTTGGTTACAGCCTTGCAACCCGGTGACATTGCGCTCATCATGAGTAATGGCGGTTTTGGCGGCATCCATGAAAAGTTGTTGGATGCCTTGCGCCTGAAGGCACAGACGCCGTAGGTATTAGGCTCGTTTTCTGCCGAAAAGCGAGCAGGCTGGAAAGTGTGTAGGGGATGAAGTGGTTGGAAAGCCCACTACGGCTTCTATCTAAACGCCCAACTTTCCATCCTAATCCACTCCTCCATACGATCCACCCCGCGTGCGCAGCACGCTACCGACATGAATATAGATACTACCACTACGTGGACACCCGACTCGTGGCAAACGAAAGACGCTCTTCAGCAACCAAATTACCCCGATGCAGCGGCTGTTGAAGCCGTAGAAGATCGGCTACGGACGCTCCCACCGCTGGTGACCTCGTGGGAAGTCGAGCGCCTCAAGAACATGCTGGGCGAAGCCGGACAAGGACGCCGCTTCCTGCTGCAAGGCGGCGACTGTGCAGAAAGCTTCGCGGAGGTCGAGCCCGACACCATCACGAGCCGACTAAAGGTGTTGCTTCAGATGAGTTTGGTGCTGATCCAAGGCATGCGTAAACCTGTGGTCCGGGTCGGCCGCTTCGCTGGGCAATATGCCAAGCCACGCTCATCAGACATGGAGACCATCGGCGGGGTGACGCTACCGAGCTACCGCGGTGACATCGTCAACGGTGCGGCGTTCACACCGGAGGCACGAATCCCCGACCCGAAGCGGATGCTCGACGCGCACAGCCACTCGGCACTCACACTCAACTTCATCCGCTCCCTTGCTGACGGCGGCTTTGCGGACCTGCACCACCCGGAGTATTGGAACCTCGATTTTGCCCAGCACTCGCCGTACCGAGACGACTACCAAGCCATTGTCGACCGCATCCGTGATGCCATCAACTTCTTCGAGAGCATCACCGACATGAAGCTGGGCAATTTCGACCGTGTGGACTTCTACACCAGCCACGAGGCGCTGCTCCTCCCCTATGAGGCCGCAATGACCCGCCGGGTGCCACGCCGCGATGGATACTATAACCTCGCCACGCATATGCCTTGGATTGGGATGCGCACCGCCCAACCGGACGGCGCCCATATCGAATACGCCCGCGGCATCGCCAACCCGGTAGGCATCAAGCTTGGCCCCGGCATGACACGGGAATGGCTCCGAGATCTGCTACGTCTATTGAATCCTGAGCACGAATCCGGTCGCCTCGTCCTCATCACGCGCTTTGGCGTTAATGGCGTCGAAGATACGCTGCCCATGCTCATCGAGACCGTGCAGGCTGAAGGCACGCCCGTCGTCTGGGTCTCCGACCCGATGCACGGCAACACGGAGAAAACGGCTCAGGGGATCAAGACCCGCCACTTCGACAACATCTTGAGCGAACTCGAACAAGTGCTCGACATCCATGCGAGCATGGGCACCCACCTCGGTGGCGTACATTTTGAGCTAACAGGCGATGACGTGACGGAGTGCATGGGCGGTGCCCGCAACCTCACGGCCGAAGACCTTGAACGCGCCTATAAGTCGCAAGTCGACCCGCGCCTCAACGCCGAACAAGCGCTAGAGATGGCGTTCCTCGTCCTGCAAAAGCACCTGCGGATGGGCGGACAAGGGTAGGCGCAGGCTGTATATGAATCAACGAAGCTCCGAGCGGGACCGCTATATCCCGCTCGGAGCTTCTGTATTTTGCCAAAAAACGTAGGGCTTTAGAGAGGTTGTTTGGATTTCGTCTTCACGAAGGCGAACGGCTGCAAAACGCCCACGCTGCGTTCCGCTGTATCGACGATGCGTTGGCATCGCCTGCTTCGCGCGCCTTGCGTGACCGCTTTTCGCACATGCTCTTCATGTGAATCCGATTCTCAAACAGCCTCTTACCAATTCACAAACGGCAAGATGCGGATGCCACTGCGGCTGCGCTCGGCGATGTTGATGAGGCCAATCTGGTAGCCGCGCAGCCGCCGGGCGTAATTGATAAGGCCAATGGTGAGGCCATTGTTGTCGCCGCGGATGCGGTTGAAGGCACTGACAGCGACGCCTTGAAAATCACCGCCGCGCTCAACTACAAAATACGCAGGAGCAAGGACGAGTCCCGTCACGTCTTGCCCACCAGCCGCCATGCCAATGAGTACACCTTCGGCAGTGCTAGCAGCTACGCCCACACCACCGACGGCGATGCCACGCATGGTGCCGCCCACACCGATACCAACACCGCCAATGAG
>CAYYHN010000621.1:0-3481 GCA_964471245.1 uncultured Rhodothermaceae bacterium
AGGGCGTGCTCATGGCGGGAGCCTTACAACGCCCCGAAGAAGCCGAAGCTGTTCACCGCTTAGCCAACCGCCTTGGCTGGCCGGTGTTTGCCGATATTCAGAGCGGCCTACGGCTTGGCGAAACGGATACAGCGCCTGTCATAGCAACAGCGGACCTTTTACTTGCAAATACGGGGTTCGCCGATGCACACGCACCTGCGTGCGTCCTGCACATCGGTCGACGTGCGACATCTAAGCGCTATCTGCAATGGCTCGACCGAGTCCGTCCTGAACACGTCATCGTGCTGATCGATGAGCCCGGTCGGCTCGACCCCAATCACCAAGCAACGTGCCGCATCGATGCCGACATTGCGAGCGGTTGCGATGCACTCGTTGATGCTTTGGGCGTTGCGTCTTTAGCTACGGATGCCCACTGGTTGGCTGCATGGCAGCAAGCCGACCGTGAGGCACAGGCGGTCTTAACTGCGCAATTTGCAGCATCTGAAGCACTCACCGAGCCTGCCGTCGCACGCATGATCTCGGAGGCGACGCCCAGCGGCCACGGCCTCGTTTTGGCGAGCAGCATGCCGATTCGTGATGTGGACATGTTCGCCGTGCCTGATGGCTCTGCGCTGCGTGTTGCTGCGAATCGCGGTGCGAGCGGCATTGATGGCCTGCTGGCAACCGCGGCTGGTTTTGCTGATGGATTGCAAACGGGCGTGACATTGTTAATCGGCGACTTGGCATCGCTCCACGACCTCAACTCGATGGCTTTAGTGCGCGAGCGCCCCATCGTGCTCGTCGTCATCAACAACGACGGCGGCGGCATCTTCTCGTTTTTACCGATAGCGAAGCACGAGGCGGTCTTCGAACCGTATTTCGGGACACCACACGGTTTGCGCTTTGCGCACGCCGCCGCGATGTTCGGCATAGACTACGCACAGCCCACAACACCCGAAGCGTTTCGTGCGACCTACGCGTCGGCCTGCTTGACTGGCAAGCCGATGCTGATCGAGGTGCGTACCGAACGAACGGCCAATCATGCTGAACACCAAGCGCTTCTTGCATCCGTGCGCGAAGCCATTGCACGCCTATGAGGTTAACGCTGCCCGTCACCCTGCATGTGCCAGAGACTGCGACGCCACATCCGTCGCTGGTATTATTGCACGGCTTCATGGGAAATAGGGCAGATTGGCAACCGCTGGTAGATGCTGGTCTCGGTACGTACACCTGTCTGGCCATCGACTTACCCGGACACGGCGAGGCGGTAAGCTGGGCATCCAATGACTGGTCCTTTGCGGCAGTCGTCAAAGCCGTTATTGCAAGCTGCGACACCCACAACGTGAAACGTATCATACCAGTGGGCTACTCGATGGGAGGCCGCATCGCGCTGTATTTGGCGCATGCATTCCCCGAACGCTGTGCTGGTTTGGTCCTTGAGTCCGCATCGCCGGGACTTCGCACCAACGCGGAGCGTGCGGCACGTCGCCGACTGGATTCCGAACGGGCAGAGCGTATTCAGGCACAGCCCTTCGCCGAATTCCTAGCGGATTGGTATGCGATGCCGCTGTTCGCCTCGCTGCACCGCTTTCCTGATCGTTTCGCGTTGATGCATGCGCGGCGGCTACGAAATGATGCCGCAGCACTTGCGCGTGCGCTCATCGCATTAGGAACGGGTGAACAACCTAGCTTATGGGAACGGCTCCCTACATTGGGGGTTGCTACGCTCGCCCTTTCGGGTGCGCTCGATACTAAATTTGTACGCATTGGTGCGGAGATGGCAGCGCTTGCGCCGCGTCTCCAGCATCGTATTATTCAGGACGCCGGGCATATCGTGCACATCGAACAGCCCGTGGCATTCTGCTCCCACTTATCCTCCTTCATCGATCAACTGTACGCTGATGGCTACCGATAACCCGATCAAACCGGCCCTCGACTGGAATGTGGCCGCCACCTACGAAGAGATTCTCTACCACAAGGCCGAAGGGATCGCCAAGATCACCATCAATCGCCCCGAAAAGCGCAACGCGTTCACGCCGCTCACAGTGAAAGAGATGCGCGATGCGCTCAACGACGCCCGCGATGATCACGAAATCGGTGTCATCATCCTCACCGGCGAAGGCCCCTTAGCGTTCTGCTCGGGCGGCGACCAAAGCATTCGTGGCGATGCCGGGTACAAGGAAGCCAACTCGGGCATAATGCGCCTCAACGTGCTCGATTTCCAGCGCGAAATCCGTACCTGCCCGAAGCCTGTGATTGCGATGGTGGCAGGTTGGGCCGTTGGCGGTGGTCATGTGCTGCATGTGATGTGCGACCTGACCATTGCTGCTGAAAACGCGCGCTTTATGCAGACCGGGCCGAAAGTGGGTTCGTTCGATGGCGGTTATGGTGCGAGCTACCTCGCGCGCCATATCGGCCAGAAGAAAGCGCGCGAGATCTGGTTCCTTTGCCGTCCTTACAACGCCCAGCAAGCCCTGGACATGGGGCTCGTGAACACTGTCGTGCCGATCGAAGACCTCGAAGTCGAAACGGTGCAGTGGTGCAAGGAGATCTTGGCCAACTCGCAGATGGCGATTCGCTGCTTGAAAGCTTCGCTCAATGCCGATTGCGACGGCCAAGCCGGTTTGCAGGAATTAGCAGGCAACGCGACGCTGCTCTTCTACATGACGGAAGAAGGCCAAGAAGGCCGTAATGCCTACAACGAGAAGCGAAAGCCTGACTTCGGCAAATTCCCGTACCGCCCGTGACGCAATACGCTGCTGCAGCATCATCACGCCCGTCATTCCTGATGGTTTGGGTGACGGCAGCCCGGCCGAAGACGCTTTGGGCTGCCGTTGCTCCTGTGTTGATGGGCATTGCGATGGCGTGGACAGATGGTGTGTTTCATCCGCTGGCCGGTACGCTGGCCCTGCTGGGCGCGGTGCTCATACAGATTGGCACCAACTTCTACAACGACCTCGCCGACTTCGAGAAAGGCGCGGATACAGAAGAACGCAAAGGACCCATTCGGGTGACCTCAGCGGGCTGGGTGACGCCCACGGCGATGAAGCGCGCTACGTTCTTGGTGTTTGCCCTAGCTATCGTATCGGGTGGCTATCTGATGTGGCGGGGCGGCTGGCCCATCGTGGTCGTTGGTTTTAGTTCGATTCTCTTCGGCTTGCTGTACACGGCTGGGCGCTACTCTTTGGCCTACCTCGGCATCGCAGACCTATTCGTCATCATCTTCTTCGGCCCCGTAGCAGTGGCGGGTACATACTATGTGCAGGCCCTCGCCTTGCCGTGGCTCGTGATAGTAGCTGGTTTGGCTCCGGGGCTGTTGGCAAACGCCATCCTACTGGTCAATAACATCCGGGACGAAGCCGAGGACCGCGCTGCAAACAAGAAAACCTTGGTCGTGCGAATCGGGCGGTCCGCAAGCCTTGGGCTGTATGCCTTGTGCCTTGGGGTGCCGCTGCTGTTGCCTATCGGCCTCTTCGCGTCTGGGTTGGCTCCTTTAGGTGCG
>CAYYHN010000622.1:0-3471 GCA_964471245.1 uncultured Rhodothermaceae bacterium
ATGGCGAGATCGAGGAACGTAGGTGGGCACGAAAAGGGACGCACAGAACCCGAAGGAGCAATCTTGAGGATGCACTAGTGCCTAAAAAGTTAGCATTTGCTGCTGCGCAGTCGCAAGTGCTTGTGCAAGTTCCCTTGTACGTACCGGCTTTGTAAGAAAAGCATTCATGCCTGCATTAAGACACCTTGCTTGGTCTTCTTGCTGGGCGTTGGCCGTGAGGGCAATCACGTAGGGTTGTTCATGCGGCGGCAGCAGACCCCGTAACCGGCGAGTCGCTTCGATCCCATCCATTTCGGGCATAAGCATATCCATCAGGATAACATCGTAAGGACGCTGGTGGAGTGCAGACAGTACCTCGGAGCCGTTGGCTACGACGTCAGCGAGCAGGCCCAATTGTTGAAGCATACGTAGCACGACTTTTTGATTGACGACGTTGTCTTCCGCGACCAGAATGCGAAGGTTGCCTAGGGAGGTAGGTGCTTCAGGCTGTTCGTTCGGCTGCGCTCGAATATGTACCTCGTTTTTTTCGAACAGCGATTGGAGTGCCGTATGTAGGCGTCGTTGGCGCAGGGGTTTGGCGATTGGGACAACCTGATCTGTGGCTATGTCTGCAGGCAAGCGTCCATGTGATGTGTACAGCAGAAGGGGAAGTGCAGGCTGATGCTGCAATCCCAAGGTATGCCATAGCGCGGCTTTAGTTTGGGTAATCATATGCTCATCGAGCACGGCTGCAGCATACGAGTGGCCTGTTGCGAGCTTATTGTAGGCATCCTCGGCGGTTGCAACGGCTTCTACGCGCAGACCCCAGCGGGTACAGAGTGTCGTGAGGTAGGATCTGTTCAGTGCATAAGAGTCGGCGATGAGGATGACGGCGTTGGGGGCAGCAATAGGACCGAGGGGTTCTGGTAGCGAGGTGGCTGGCGCATGGACTGTGAAGGTAAAGGTACTGCCTTCGCCTTCCGTGCTTTCTACGCCAATCGTACCTCCCATAAGATGGACCAACTCCTTGCTGATAGATAGGCCCAACCCCGAGCCGCCATATTTGCGCGTCGTAGAGGCGTCAGCTTGTTGGAAAGCATCGAAGAGCTGAGGTTGCTTCGCCGCAGGGATGCCAATGCCTGTATCAGCTATCGCAAAGCTGAGGGAATCAGGGGCATTTCCGCAGGATACGGTGAGGGCGACGTGCCCCGAGCCTGTAAACTTAATCGCATTTCCGAGCAGATTGACGAGAACTTGCCGGAGCCGCGTCACATCGCCCTCGACGCCACGGGGAACATCTGGGTCGATACAAACAAGTAGGTCAAGTTCTTTGCTGAAAGCAGTGGAACTGAGCAACTCAAGGGCTTCTTCCACACAAGTGACGAGGTCGAAAGGCTGAATTTCCAACATCAACTTACCCGCTTCAATCTTCGAGAAGTCGAGAATATCGTTGATAAGCGTGAGTAGAACTTCGCCGGAGCTTCGGATGGTCTCGGTGTAATCGCGCTGCTCGTCGTCAAGTCGCGTATCGAGCAGCAAGCTCGTCATTCCGATGACCCCGTTCATAGGGGTTCGAATCTCGTGACTCATGGTCGCTAAAAATGCGCTCTTAGCTGTATTGGCTTGCTCAGCTTCAGCACGGGCGATTTCTGCGTCTAGTCGTAAGCGCGCAGCATCTCGGAGCTGTGCGCGAATCGTCTCGGTTTGATGATGTACCCGACGTTGTAAGAGGCTCACCCATGCAATGGCTAGCATCATGGCTAAAAAAAGGCCACCCAGTAGGAACGTCACGTTCCGGAGTGTCCAGTACGTGCCACGCTTGATGACCTTAATATCATCCATGTTGCGCAGGTGGAGCCGATACGGGTAGTTCAGCGAAGGGGTCAGGAAGCGAGGGTTGTAGCGCAACTCAATGACGCCTGTGAGGTCGAGATGGCTGCCAAGGGTAAGCGGGGCGAGTTCAGCCTGATTGATACGCTCGACATGTGCATCAAACAACAGCGAGTCGTAGGTCATCGCTAAGATGGCTCCGTTGCCGTCGGGCGTGATGCTGAGCAACTCGCCTTGTATTGTAACCAACTCAGCGTCGATAAGCTGGTGAAGCGAGTCGGGGTGTGTAATCCGTCGCGTTACAGGTGTGTTTGTACTGCCAAGACTGTAGATGAGCGCATCGCGGATGAGGGGCACGCCTTTGCCCATCTCGGGAAACCCTATGACCTCAATTGCCTGCCCCACGGTGAAACGTTCGGGGTGCAGAGGTTCGATGCGGACTGGACCTTTAGTGTCTTGGAAAAAGATCGTACCATTTGGGCTCTGGTACGTGACCACACCTTGAAGCCGTACGCGTGGATCCGTGTTTTCTTGGAAGGCAAACCGCAGCACCTCATCCGAGGTTTTGATCGGGAGATCGGTTAAGCTCTTCACGCCGGGAGCGATGATCTCGACAAAGTCAAGACTGGGGGCCCGAACGTTGATACTGGTAAGCTGAGCATGCGCATTGAAAATCCCAGCCGTGACACCTTCGACATAAATGGTCGACCCGATCAAGTAAAGCGGAAGTGAAGGTTGCTGCCTCGGCTTGAAAGGTACCCACACGTCAATCTCGATTTGCCCAATGGCAACCGTAATAAAATACGCAGCGTCGTTTGTTTTCGTATTGGGACCTACGCTACGAACTACGCCTTCGAGAGCCACCCATTGGGCATCTTCCTCGCCTGACAAAAGCTTGTAGAGGGGCGCCTCGGAAGGCGCAGGCATGGGGGCTTGGCCAAGTACTTCAAGCGGTGCAGTCGGCTGGATATCTGGTGCGAACCACCCTTCCTTGGTCTGCCCACGCACGCGCACGTAGTTGCCTACAGCAAACGTTCCTGGAGGCATCCATAGGTAAATACCCCCCGTCGAATCTTGCAAAAAGGCATAGTATTCGAGACGCTTGCCTACGGTATAGCCGAAGTATGTAACGACTCCTTCAAGTTCTACGGGATGGGCTTTGCTTGCCTCAGCAAGGCTAAGCGCACGCACCTCGGCAATAGAGGTAAGCACCCGGCTCGCCGTGGTATCGGCGGCGGTGTTGAGGACACCAGAAACAACCAGAAGCGCTACGCCAAACCACATAGCAACCTGCACCAAACGAAAAACGACTTTGTGATGTATCGGCGTGAGTAAGGGCAGCTAAAGTGCACCCTTGAGCGAAGTCCTAGTGACTTATAGGCCACCGATGGCGTGTGGGGTCGGGGCGCCGTCTTGCTTATAGACAATGCCGTTTTGCATTACGAAATCGATGCCATTGTAGAGAACGCTAATATCGTCCAGCGGGTTGCGCGGCACAGCAACGAGGTCGGCGAGCTTTCCGGGCTCAAGGGTACCCAGGTGGTCAAGCTGGTCGAGCAAGTCTGCGCTGTTGTAGGTTGCACTGCGGATCGTTTCCATCGGCGGCATCCCGGCCTCGGTCATGTACTGGAATTCGAGCGCGTTTTCTCCGTGCTTGAAAAC
>CAYYHN010000623.1:0-3465 GCA_964471245.1 uncultured Rhodothermaceae bacterium
AGTATCCCATGCCGAGCATAGCGTCGTCACACCTTCGGCAACACGCTGGTCCTCGGCATAGCCTTGCCATTCGGGGAAAAGAAACTTGAGTGTAGGCATGTTTTGGGTGCTATGCGCCGTCTCCTATCGTGGCGTCTGCGCTTTCATATCGCTCCTGTGCACGCACACGCATCTTGGCGGCGACGTCAGGGTAATTTGCCAGAATGTACTCAAAGGTGGCTTTATCCAAACAGTACAGGTCACAGTATTCGATGGCTCGTACAGTTGCGGTGCGAGGCTGTGCAAAGAAGAGCGCGACTTCACCGAAGAAATCGCCCGGCTCCAGCGTCGCATAGGTCTCCTCACCGCTTGGTGCCAGCACCTCGGCAGCCCCACGCGTGAGGAAAAACATATTCTCGGCGCGGCTACCTGCCAACACGATCGTATCGCCCGGCAAATACACCACGGCCTTCAGTTGAAGCGCGACATCGCGAATAAAGGCTTCTTCCGTGCCACGAAATAGCGGAAACTGCTCCAAAAGGTCGCGTTTCAAAGCAAGGTTGACTTCATCCCGGAGATGCGGCGGCAGCGTGCCCAAGGCAAGCGCCTCATCGAACCCACGGCGCTGCGTCCACACATAGTCGAGGTAATCGCGGACGCGTTGCTGGATGGGGCGCGGGACGTTTCGGTATTGCAAAAAGGCCGCAAGCCGTTCCGTCTGTTGCAAGTGTGCCGCACGCGCTGGATCGATATTGGACAGGATCGTTGCAATGTTGCCGATCAGGTAGGCATACACACCCACGCCAAGCAGCATGACGAACGTCGCGTACACCTTTTCGACAAGGTTGGCCGGAATCACATCGCCATAGCCAACGGTCGTCAGGGTAGCAATGCACCAGTACACGGCGTCGACGTAGCGCGTGAGGGGATCAGCGTAGGGGCCCTTGAGGGCAGCCCAACCACAACTGGCCCAGTGGATGCACAACGAGAGGCCATAGGCAAAGAAGGCAAGCCGCAGCAGATTGCCCTGCCGTATGTATTGCCGACGGACCCGCTGCAACAACTGGCCGACACGTACAAGCTTAAGAAGTCGCAGACTCAGCAGTACAGTCGGACCCAACATGCTGTAGAATGGAAGCGCAGGTAGCACATCGTAGAGCACCCACAGCACGCGCTGCCGCAGCGTGCGGGCCTCTTGCCACCGAAGCATAGCATCCAACCCAAACACCACGAAGCCTACCCATTCTATGTTGTGCAGGCGCGCCTCTACAGGAAACCCGCTGACCAGCACCAACGGAATCATAACTACCGATACCGTGGTGGCTATGGCAACCACCACATTCCAAATCCAACGCCACCTTTTCAGCTTGCCATTCATGTTGGAGGCTCCGCACGCAGTTTCGTGATGCGATATGCAAGATAGATGCTCCTCTGGGGGGCTGCAACCAAAGCAGGGTTTTCGCCTACCGCCTTCCTGAACCGTATATTTCGCTTCCCATTGCGCACTCGGCCACCAACCACTCCTAACGATGCCGCAGATTAACCGCGACCGCACGTATAGCGAGAAAGAAGTCCACCAGATCATTAACCGTGCGATTTCGCACCAAGAAGCCGATCACCAAGACCCGGATGATGGGCTTTCCATCGATGAGATCGAGCGGCTTGCCAAGGAAGTCGGCATTGACGCCAAGTATGTGCTGATGGCTGTCGCCGAAATGCAGCGGCCGTCCAAGAAAACGGTAAAGCACAATGCACTGCTGGGCGGCCCAACGGTCTTAGAGTTTGAGCGAACATTCGAAGGCTCGCTGACTGATGAGACGATTGCGCAAATGACGCGGGAGATCAGGAAAAATTTTAAGAACCAACGCGGCAACCTCGACGTGATTGGAGCTTCGTTCGAATGGTCGTCCTCCATACACTCATCGCACGACCTCTACATCGAAGGGCAAACGCAAGACGGCCAGACCCGCCTCTACATTCGGCAACGGTTCGACAGTTGGGCAATTCTCAGCTACTTCTGGCTCTTCTTTCCAACAATTCTCTCGGCCCCGCTGATTATGGAGCAAGGCCTTGCAGGAGGTATTGGTGCGCTGATCGCCTTTGCCATCGTCGCCATGATTGGTCGTTTCAGCTTCGGCCTCTCTACACGCAAGCGCTCGGAAAAACTCACCGACCTGCTCAGCACCCTCGAGAGCATCGCGACACGCAGCCGCGTAACCACTGGGACGTCCTCTGGCGAACAAACCAAACAGGAGGTCACGGAGGCCAACACAACGAAAATGCAGACTCAACCACTCCTTAACCTGGACGCATTACCCGAACAGCCAATCGCAGAAGCTAACCAAGCCCGGATGCCTCAAAGGAATGTATATGGCGGTCTGGACTAGCGGACTATACCCAGAAGTTAGGCTGCACGCCCCGAAGACTCATTGAGTTGTATCTCAATCAGGTCAAGGAGATCGTATACAGAGAAGGGCTTGCTCAAATAAGCATTAAAGCCTTCGTCTTGGTATTTTCGCGGGTCATCTGGTAGCGCATGCGCGGTCACCGCAATGGCTGGCACGGCCATGTGCAGTTGCTGCCGACGTACCGATTTTAGCAGTTCCACACCGTCTTCGCCACTACCTAGGTTGATGTCAAAGACGAAGCCGTCAAACGCTTGCTGCTCACACAGCCTCCGTGCTTCTTCAGCCGTGCTCACCACTTGGATGTCGTAGCTAGCGTCTAGTGCACGCTGATAAAGTCGCCGGGTCTCGTAGTTATCTTCCACCACCAACAGGCGCGACTTTCTGCTCTGATCTTGCCGAAGCGGTAGAACGTTTTCGCGGGCAACGGGCTGTTCTTCCAACGCGTCCACATACACCCTTGGGAATGTCACCGTGAAGACGCTCCCCAAGCCTTTCACGCTCTCGACATGGATTGTGCCTTGCATTAAGTCGACGAGATGCTGGGTGATGGAGAGCCCTAATCCGTTGCCTTCGTGCGAACGCGCAACGCCCATGGATTCCTGGTTAAAGGCTTCAAAGATCTCCTCTAGAAACTCAGGTGCCATACCAATTCCGGTATCGCGCACGGCAAGTTTAACCGTATCATCTGTTGCCGTCACAATTACCTCAATGCGCCCCTGCTGCGTAAACTTGCACGCATTGCCAATCAGGTTGTTGAGAATGCGTTGGTAGGCACTTACATCGAGTTGCGCCCACACAGGCTCTTCCGGCACAAAGACATTGAGCCGTACCTGCTCAGGCACTAGTGGCGTAAGTAAGCGCGCTACATTTTGGGCTTCCTCACCGACATTAGTGGCCTCCTGCTTGAGGCGCATCGACCGGGCGCGCAGTTGAGCAAGGTCGAGCACCGAGTTCAGGGTGTTCATCAGGCGATTGCCACTCTGCTCGATGAGCTCAACCCATTCGAGTTGCTCGCTGTCCACTTCCGTGGTGAGGATCTGCGCAAATCCGAGGATACCGGAGAGCGGCGTGCGAATCT
>CAYYHN010000624.1:0-3458 GCA_964471245.1 uncultured Rhodothermaceae bacterium
GAGGGCTTCCAACAAGGACTAGCCCCACTAGGACTAAGTGGTCTGGGGCGGTGGATCGTGTTGCTCAGCGTATTCTTGTTTGCCATTTCAACGTCGATCTCTTGGAGCTATTATGGCGATCGGTGTGCAAACTATCTCTTTGGGAAAAAGGCCATTATGCCGTTCAAAGCCATTTTCGTCCTTATGCACTTCTTGGGAGCGACCATTGCTGTGACTACCGTTTGGGACCTCGGTGATGTGGCGCTTTCACTTGTTACTTTGCCAAACGTAATTGCATTAATTGTACTCTCGGGTACGTTGAAAAAGCTTACGGATAGCTACTTCGAGCGTAAGCCGTGGGTTGAAAACGCAGAGGTACACAAGCGTGTTGTAGCCGAACGCAAAAAGAAGTAATCCTGCTTCGAGCTAAGCGCTATCTTACGCCACGGTTGAACTTTATTCGTTCGGCCGTGGCGTTTCTGTTGCACATAACCTTCTGTTGATATGGCCGCCGTTACCGTTGTAGACCACCCACTCCTCAAGCGTGACCTGACGATCCTCCGCGACGCATCCACACCACATGGTGTGTTTCGCAAGACGCTATCCGATGCTGCCGCAATATTAGCCTACGAAGCGTTGCGCGGCATGGATGTAACCACCTTCACCATCCAAACGCCTCTGGAACCGACCGAGGGCTATCGATTGGCAGAGGAAGTCATCGTCGTCCCAATCCTACGAGCTGGACTAGGCATGGTCGATGGATTTCTGAGCTTCATTCCCGAGGCCCGTGTCGGCCATTTGGGCATGTACCGCGATGAAACCACACACCAGCCCATCGACTATTACAGCAACATTCCGGGCGGGTTAGCAACGGCGCATGTGTTTGTGGTCGATCCCATGCTGGCTACAGGCGGGAGTGCCAATGGTGCCATCGCACACCTAAAAAAGCTCGGCGCTGCGCATATCACGATGGTTGCGTTAGTCGCTGCACCTGAGGGCATTTCGGCCTTGCAAGCTGCCCACCCCGATGTCGCCATTTTTGCTGCAACCATCGACCGGGAGCTTGATAGCAATGCCTACATTCGGCCTGGGTTAGGCGACGCCGGTGATCGTATTTTCGGGACCTCTTGATACAGAGGAATCAAGCCTAGCGGTTAAACCGATAAGACCGTTTGGCGGCGCAGACGGGAGCGTGGTGCAATTGGTGCGCGCGATACGTTGTCCAGCCTTTCGGAGGCCGTACGTGTGAACCAAGGCTGTGCCCGAAACAGGACGTGATGCGTGTACGAGGACGTTGCCTCTTTCTCCTGCAATTGACGCTGAAGCCTCGTTGTGTTGACTAAGTGGTTAAGCACAGCAATAAGACGGCGATACAATCCACTTGCTAGTATGCCGGTAAGTTCAGCGACAAAGAGGACACCAAATAAGACGAAAAAGGGTTGCTTAAAGTGTACCAACCGATCCCATTTCAATTCGGGGGAGAGTCTGTAGCTCAACCCAACTAAGAGCACAAGTGCGCAAACGCTCACGAAACTGAGCATAAGCAGGCGCTTGGAGGTACGCTGTTGGGTTGTAAGAACTTCGGAGTAGGTCGGATTTGTGCGAACGAGCAGCAGCGCACGATGGAGCAAGCTATTGCGCCATAGCAACGAGGGAAGCTCTTGTTGCCGATGTCCTTCATGTAAGGGCAATCCATGCCGTACATAGATGCTTTCTAGCGCCCACTGACCTTTTTGCTTGTTTAGGCGGTGCAGACGCATTCCCCAGATCAAGACGAACGTTCCAATGAGGCCCGTGTAAAGTGTAACGACCAATGGGGCGAATGGAAGGATAAACATGGTCGCAAAGACCACGGCCAGACACGTCAGCCCCGAAATAAAGTGGATCAGTCTGAGATAGCCAACCGCATTCACTATCTTCTTGACTGCAATAAAAAGCGTTTTGTTCTGTTCAGACATAGCCTAAATTTGCCCGGAATACGATGTGATTAACGGCTATCAGCATCGTAGGTATGGTTAAATACTACTTTTAGTGTATCGGCGCAGGGGCGCAAATAATAATAGTTTCGCAAGTTGAAGTAAAGGACTAATAATGTGCGGCAACAACAATCGGTTGGGCGTGCATGAGCCTAACGTGACTGCGTTCAATCCAAAGCACTCTTCGAATCTTGAACTTCATTCCAGTCTCACAATCATCCTGCCCGCGCACCTTAGTCTGGATATGCGTAGCTATGGGTGTGCTTTTTGCTTGCCAGCGCCTACAGGTTGCCGAGCAAATAAGCACCCCATCACCAATGCATCCGCAGTTCGAGGACGAGGAACTGAGGCGAAATCTTGAGCAACTGAATCGAGGCGCAATGAGTGGGCGCTTGGTCGGAACCCCAGCATATCAGCGCTTAGAGGCCTATGCTGAAGCACGTTTCGGCGAATTCATGCTGCAACCCGTCTTTGGCAAGGCATACGGTTGGCCGGTTGCGATGCAGCGGAATCAACTTGATGCGGCCTCGTTCATGGCATTTGGCAGCGACACCTTGCGGTTTGCCGTTGGTGAAGCATTTTTCCCAGATGCTTACTCTGGATCAGGGTCCGTCCGTGCCAACACTATTATCATCAACCCCACTAACGTTGACGAACTAGCAGGCCAAGTTCTCTTGGTTGATGAAACGCGTGCTAGCCTTGAAAACATGCGTGCTTGGCAAGCAGCCCAAGCCGATGCGGTGCTTATTCGGTCGGATCTCCATCCAAGTGTGGCACCTGCGCCGCTGGCGAGGCTTCCCATACTACACGTCCGCGATACGCTCCTAACTGCGTTGACGGGGTTGCCATCACATGCGCTCGATTTGTTGCTCGACGAAGGGTTGAACCGTCCTCGCGTTTTGCAGCGGACGTTGGAACTTGAAGTCTCGGCGCGGCGCGTATTCTTTACCCATCACAACATCATGGGGTTCTTGGCAGGGCGCCATCCTGTCTACAGAAACGAGCTTGTTATTGTAGCGGCTGCGCTCGATGGATTCGGGCCGCTTGCTGATGTGCCCGTTATAGAGTCAGCAGACATCGGTGAAGGCACTGCGGCTTTGCTCGAATTGGCACAGCAGTATAGCCAACTGAGCCGCTTCTGGCCGTTTCCAGAGCGAACAGTGTTGTTTGCATTGCATACCGGGAAGCAACTCGGCCACACTGGATTGGAGCAGATGCTGGCATCCTTACCTTGGGCTCGTGAGAACATTGTCGGCATGCTATACCTTGGGCTAGACGAAGCCGACGCGCGTGCAGTTCGCACACTTGCTGAAGGAGCGGACCTTTCCATCGAGGTCATCACGTTGCCTGATTCCGTGATGCAACGTCTACCACTACTGCTTCCTCCTGTGCAAGAGGCTGTTACTACAAACAATGCACAGTCGTATCGTTTAGATGAACGCATAGCAGAGGGTGTCGTGTTAAGCTCGGATCTCGTGCGGGGTGCACATCAAACGCTCCTTC
>CAYYHN010000625.1:0-3455 GCA_964471245.1 uncultured Rhodothermaceae bacterium
ACCGTGCTAGCGAAATGCTGCTGCTCGGTGAGCCATTCGATGCACACCAGGCTGAAGCCATTGGATTAGTCAATGCGGTTTTGCCCGCGACGGAATTACCAGCGCATGTTGCAACCATCATGAAGAGGCTCGCTGCTATGCCTACGAGAGCAGTGCAACGTACCAAACAGCTTCTCCGCTACAGTACGACGACGACTACACCCGATCGTATCGCTGAGGAAGCGGCGTTGTTTTCAAAAAGCCTAGGCGAACCCGCCTTTGCAGAAGCAGCACGTGCCTTCATGGAGCGTCGACCACCTGATTTTTCGAATGTAGACTGAGCGGAAACAAACACCTTCTCACTACGCGGCTTTCCCATTCGCTGGGATTTTCCGCTTCTTCTGACGAGTCGACGATGTTATGGGTGTAGCGTCTTCCGGCTGTTTATCAACCGAGCGAGAGGGTTCCACATCGGCTGGCGTCTCCGGTTCGTAGCGCTGACGCATGCGTGCCATCAGTTCAAGCAATTGGGCTTCGTTCAAGCGCTCCAACTGATTCGTCTGGCAATAATGACGGGCCGCCAACCGTAAATCGGCCTGCGAGATATTGAAGCGTTCGGCGAGTCCCAGCAAGTCATTTAGGCTGACCACCGCGACCGGTGTTTCAATTTGTGCTGGTTCAGGTAGGTCTTCCGGGACAACCGATGTCGGCATCGGTTCGGCCGTCAAACGATCCAGCAGTTTGTGGAACGTTGGCGCTTCGATCTCTTCCCCAATCCGAAACTCAGGAGCGTTTGTCTTGACTACCCGTGCGATGCGTACCTGCTCAAAGCCCACCATCCTCACTTCGAGTTCAAGCATGACATCCACGAAGTATTCCAGCCCACTAGCCGTCATGGGCAGAATGCGGCCCATCTCGTTTTCTTCCCGCTCCTCGCGTCCTTTTGCGGCAATCTGATCGGTGATCACTACGCACGCGCCGCTGTCGATGCAAAGTCGGCGCAGGACTTCTTGGAAAACAACTTGGTCATTCGCAAGCATGTCGGCCGTGGGCTGTGCGAGGGGGTCGCCGGTACGTTCGCGGACGGCCTGTACCGTTGCGCGGTGCTTCCGCCCAAAGTACATGGCCCAAGAATCGAGCACGTAGGCACCATAATTCTGTGCTTGCCCTGCGCCATCCAATGCCCAATCGATAAACGCTGGCAATTCGTCTGGATGCCGAATTTCGATGGCATCGAACACACGGCCATCGCTTCCGGGCAACAGGCGTGCTTTGCGTTCCGTGTCGAAGAAGCAAAGTCGCCCCACGTCTGCGTCAACCATCGAAGCAGCAAAATGGCTTTTGCCGGAACCTGCTGCACCTCGGATGGCGACAACTAAGCGCCGCGCCTGCGGCCTGCGGCTGAGTGGATTGATACGTATGGCGGACATGGTGTACCTCGTAGTTGCTTGCTTCATTTGGACGCTATGCTGCGTTATGTCCAAGCTAAAGGCACACCTATGACATCATTGCGTCACAAGCATAAAACAACTATTTGCGCAGTTTTAATGTACCACCGAAAGAGAAGGCATGTGTAATATGACCAGCTACTCCTCAAGTGGTGTAAATTGATTGCGTGTGAGCGGAACGGTGTACAGCCCATTCCGAGTCAGCGCGAACAGTCGTTCATCTTTCCACACCACATCAGTGAGGGGTTGTTTTCCGTCCCACATCCAATGCCCAAGGAGTCGCCGCGTTGTGCTGTAGCGCACGATGCGATCAGTATATACCAATAAAATATGCTCGGCCACGACCTCAACCTTTTGCAAGGAAGCCGACACATTTGGTTGCAACACCCGCAAGAAATTGCCGAACGGATCGAATACAACAACATGGTTCTCCTGCTGATCGGCGACATAAATAGCTTCGCGCGAAACAGCCATATCCACGGGATCGCGAAGCGGAACCTCTTCGGCGCTGCCCCCACTGATGGCTCGCAGTAAGCGTCGCCGCTCATCAAATACCATAACCGTGCGTGATTCCGCATCCAAGACATACAGATTGCCACCAGCACCACCGTGCACCGCAACGGGTCGTCCATTTCCGTAGTATTGAACAGCGTCTTGCTCGCGATAGACCGATGCTAAGAGGTCTTCAGCGTTTAGATCCCGTACATCCGGAATCGGCAGTGACTCCAAGACTGCGAAGGATCGGCTAAAGCGTTGGATACGGCGATTTCCGGCATCGGCAACCCAAAACGCAAGGCCATTGGTTGGGTCGATGTCATAGGGCTCGCTAAAAGCTCCAAGTGCCGTTCCAGATCCTCCCCAGCGCGCGACAAACGCTCCGTCCGCCGTGTACACCAACACGACATCTGCACTTGTATCCACGACATACACGCGGCCAGAAGGACCGAGCGCCACCGAACGGGCCTCGACGAAACCATCAGCCAGCAGTTGTGGCGTTTGTGCAGCGAGCGGGTGCGCCCAAAAGGCTAGAAGCACACCTCTCCATAGCAATTGTTTGAGCGCTGCACCCACGTTTACGAGGTGGCTTTGAGGTGCTTAAGCCCTCGGTGACCGATGTCATTCCGTACATACTTGCCTTCAAATGTGATGGCTTCGACACCTGCATAGGCTTTATCTAACGCGCTTTTGAGGTTCGCCCCCACGCCTTGCACCGCAAGCACGCGGCCGCCATTGGTGACCACACCACCCTTGTCATGCTTGGTCCCCGCCTCAAAGACTTCAACGCCCTCCATGTCGCGCGCGTCCTCGATGCCTGAAATGGCAAATCCTTTAGCGTAGCTGCCGGGATATCCTGACGAAGCAAGCACAACGCACGCAGATGCACCTCCGTGGTTGCTCACCACTAGCTTATCTAACGCACCTTTGCTCATCGCTGCAAATACATCGACAAGATCGGTGGCAAGCAGAGGGAGCACAACTTGGGTTTCTGGGTCGCCAAAGCGACAGTTGTACTCGACGACTTTCGGGCCGTCTGCCGTCATCATCAAGCCGACATACAGAACGCCTTTGTAGGGCGCACCTTCTTCGGCCATGCCGCGCAGCGTGGGCTGAACAATTTTCTCCTCGGCGGCTTCGATCAGTGCCGATGTCATGATTGGCGCAGGTGCATACGCACCCATGCCGCCCGTATTGAGTCCTGTATCGCCTTCCTCAATGCGTTTGTGGTCCTGCGCCGGTGCGAGCAAGACATAATTGGCCCCATCGCATAAAGCAAAGAGGCTGGCCTCTTCCCCTTCCATGAACGCCTCAATGACGACCTCGTTGGTCGCTTCCCCGAAAGCGCCTGCCTCCATCAACTCGGAGAGCGCTGCTTTGGCTTCGTCCATTGTCATGCAGACGATGGCCCCTTTGCCTCCAGCCAAACCACTCGCTTTAAGCACGACGGGTGCACCCTGCGCGTGTAGATACGCTTGCGCCTCGCTGTATTCGGCCCGCGCAAACGTCTTGTAGGCAGCGGTTGGGATGTTG
>CAYYHN010000626.1:0-3454 GCA_964471245.1 uncultured Rhodothermaceae bacterium
CCCTTCAACTTTCGGACCACGCACAGCATCCCGCTCAATGCCGCGTTTAATGTGAACCGCCTGCCGCTACTCGGCCAGTTGCTGCTCAACATCTCGCCGAATATCCGCTACGATGAAGAGTGGTTTATTCGTACGCAACGCCGCACCCTCAATGAAAACGGCGCGGTCGAAACGGAGTCGGTGCCCGGCTTCTTTGCGCTGCGCGAATTCTCGCTGGGCGTTGGCGCGAATACAACGGTCTACGGCATCTTCCCGGTGGGCATCGGAGCGTACCAAGGCGTGCGGCACACGCTGCGCCCCAACCTCAGCTTTAGCTACACACCCGATTTTTATGGCGACTTTTGGGGCTACACGCGGAGCTACACCGACCGCAATGGTAACGAGGTCGAATACCCGCTGGTCAACGGTGTTGGACGGGGTTTGCAGCAAAACCTCTCCTTCTCGCTCGGCAATGTTTTCGAAACCAAGCGCGTCACCGCCGACTCGACGGGCGAGCGGCAAAGCAAGGTTGTCAAACTGTTCAACCTCGACGCGAACACCAGTTACAACTTCGCTGCCGACTCGCTCAAGCTCAGCAGCATCAGCCTCAGTGGACGCACGCGGCTCTTCGGGCAGGTTGACGTCAACGTATCGTCATCGTTCTCGCCTTATGCCCGCGACTCATTAGGCCGTACCATCGACCAATTCGTTTTCTCGCTTCCCAATGTTCGGTTTGCTCGTCTGGAACGTGTAGGTATCACGGCACGCACATCCATCCGAAGTCAAAACCGCTCGGGCCAAAGCCGTCCTGCCACCACGAGCCGCGCTGACCCCGTTTCTGCGCGATTCGAGGGGGCAAATGCTGGACTGGGCAACTCATTCCAACGGACCTCGACGCCTGTCGACTTTGCCAACCCGTGGCAACTCAGCCTCGACTTCAGCTATAATATCAACAAGTTTGGGACGATGACTACGCGGCGTGCCACGGCAAACGCCAGCTTCTCGTTTGGCCTCACCGAAAACTGGCAACTGCAAGGCCGCACAGGCTACGACTTCGAGCGCAAGGAACTCGCTTCGACGACGCTCAATGTCTACCGCGACTTCTCGTGCTGGCAGATGTCGTTCAACTGGACGCCGTTCGGAGCCTTCCAGTCGTGGGGCTTCGAGTTGCACGTCAAGAGCGGGCCGCTACGCGACCTGCTGCGTGTCCGCCAACCCAAGTCGGATGTCCGCAACCGATTCAACAACTTCCTGTAGGGTTCAGGACTTCCGACCCAACGCCCATTTCTTCCGATTTCTGGGAGCGCTTGCAGGAAAATCGGCCTTCCTAGCAACATGGGTTGAAAGCGATTCCGCCGCGAAGAGGGCGTCAAGAGGCGGCTAACATCGCGCAAAATCGCCCTTTCTGACGCATTTACTTGCAACGGAACGCAATTTATTGCGATATATAGAGCACAGCAGGTCAAACCACGGCCTGCTTTTTGAGTCCTTGAGGAATAGGTACGGGGTTCCACCCCAAGGTACAACCTGCTTACCTGTCCTCGTTTCGCTCACGATTCAGGGCTCCGCAACCACCCGACCCGGTTGCGTCCCTGTAGTTTCATGCACCCGTTCAATCCCGCACGTCTGCTGCGCCGACGCAACCACCTACCCATGGCTGCGCGCCGCCAAGCCCACCGCGATGAGGCTTTGGCAAAACGGCTGTTCCAGACGTTTGAGCACGAATTCGAACTCGTCGACGTGCAAGGATTCCACTTTTACGTGCAAGACGGTACCGTGACGGTGTTCGGCACGGTACAGCACGAATTGGATCGCGACATGCTGACGGCACTTATCCGGCAGGTGCCGGGCGTCAAAGGCGTCATCGCACGACTCCAGACTGTGGAAGCCCGCTTCAACGCACCAACTACGTCTCCCGGTGACGCCTAAGCGGTATCAATCGGATTAGCAGCGGCGTACCCACGCATTACCAACACGCTCAAAGCCGAGATGCGCGTAGAATGTCGCCGAGATGTCGGAGTCGCGCAGGAGGATTTCGGTGCCTTGGCAACGCTCGAAGATGGCTTCCAGCAGCGCTCGCCCAACGCCCGCCCGTTGTACGTCGGGCTCGACGGCTAAGTCGCAGAGGTAGCTGTAGAGCACACCATCGGTAAGCACCCGCGCAATGCCGACGAGGTGGACGCCGCTCCATGCCGATAGAACCAGCGACGACTGTTCGTACATGTGCCAGACTTGGCTCAGGTCGTAGACCGGTCGCAGCAACGGCGCGCGTCGGTAGAGCGTGGCGATGCGGGCTGCAGAAAGCCCTTCCAATCCGTCCCGGATGACGATGGCCTCTGTGTGATTAGCGGGCATAACAACGTGGCGTAGTGAGTCAACAGGCTAATGTGGACCAAAGGTACACAATTATACACCAACGCTAAAGCTCTTTACTTGTTAGCACGCGCAACGTGCTATTCCAACTCAAACGTAACTTTAGCAAACACACGAACCGGCCGCCCTGGAGCATGTACGGCCTTAATGCGGCCGACCATGCGGCGTACGGGTGCACGATCACCTGTGAAGCGGGGGCTAGCAATGAAGTGTGCGTTCTCCACAGCCTGTTCGACTGTATCACCTGCAGCTAAAACCTGTATTATGCGGGAATCGTCCATCAAGACTACCTTTTTTAGATCGGGTTTGCAGATAGAATCGGCATATGCCCGTTATCTTTAGCCCCGCTCTGCTTTTTCACAGAACAAAACGTATGATTGTCTGCTTTTTATACGACTGAAGCACCAAAATGCGTTTACGTGTACCGTGGGACAACAACAGCGCCACAGACTCGACTCTGGCATTGTGTTCGCAGGTGTATTGCGACACAAACGTCGCGATGTACCCATTGACATCATGGGTGACCTTACGTAGCGTTGTGCCTAACCTGTACTCCTTCACTCCCCAACCTATCATGACCTATGGGATTTTTTGATTTTGTAAAAGGCATCGGTAAAAAGATCATGCCGGGCCGCGAAGCCGAGGAAATTCAGAGCGACATCGTCGAGGCACTCGGCGACCAAGTCGAGAACCTTGGCGTAGCCTTCGATGATGGCACTGTGACGCTGACGGGAACTGTTGCGTCGCAAGCCGTGCGTGAGAAGGTGATTCTGCTGGCAGGCAATGTCGAAGACGTGGAAAAAGTCGACGATCAGTTGACGATTGCTGTCGTTGCCGAAGAAGTGGTGGAAGAAGCGCCAGCACCGCGTTTCTACACGATCGAGAAAGGCGACTACCTCTCCAAAATCGCCAAAGAGGTGTATGGTGATGCTAATCAGTGGAAGGCGCTGTTCGAAGCCAACCGCGAGGTTATCAAAAACCCAGATCTTATCTATCCGGGCCAGATGATCCGGATTCCAGAACTGGACACTTAGTCCAGCAGGCCTTGCTCAGGGGCCATTGCAGCGCATCTGCAAACGCGGATGCGCTGCTTTTCGTTTGG
>CAYYHN010000627.1:0-3439 GCA_964471245.1 uncultured Rhodothermaceae bacterium
ACACAAGTTTCGTAGTTGAAAGGGTCGTCGGGCACCCCCATGGCGATCAGCGTGCCCGCCGTCACCACATTAAGGTCCGTGCATCCGTCTATCACGCCCGCCACGTCTACAGGCGTGAATGGCCCCTCAATTGAAAGCTCCAGATGATCGAATCCAGTTGGCTCAGTTGTATCAATATCATGCACGCTCACCCCAAGGGCTGCCACCGTCTCGAACGCCTCCTCAAGAATGAGCGCGGCACGCAGGATGCGCGTCTCCTCATCGAGTTCCGTGAAGGTATCTGGCGTGGCCTGCCCGGCCTCCTGCATGAACGCCTTTGTCATCACATAGACAAGGCTCTCGGCTCGCTCGTAAGGAGCGATAAATACGGGCCTACCTCCTAATTCTTTGACGCTTTTTGCGTCCGTCTGGTCTAAATTCATTGTTATCCTCTTTCTTTTGCCTCTTGGCCGGGGTGGATAGGTATCGCTCCCCAAGCTCAAGGGCATCCATGATGTCCGGTGAGACATCTTCCATGCCGTAGTCCTGCGCAAGCCGCCGCAGCGAACTGGTCAGTACGCCTATGATGGCAGTGTGGTCGTCGGGGCGAACATCAAATTGGTCCGCTATCCGTCTCAGCTTTGCGCCTTTTAGCTTGCGCTTTGTTTCGCGCAATTCGCTGAGTTTCACGTTCATCGCCTTAATGGCACCCTTGCGCCACGCGACGTATTGTGATCCGCTCATCGGCCTGCCGTCCTTTCGCTTCTTTTTCCGGTCGGCCAGTTGGGCTTCGATGGCTTCTATTTCGCCTAGCAGGCGGTCAATTTCAGTTTCGTAATGGAAGATGTCGTGTTGTCCCATGAATTATGTTATGTGGACATACTCGCTTCTTGGTCCGAGCCGCGCATGCTTTACCTCCTCTCCGGCAGACAGGGCCGCATGAAGGGCACTCTTGTCTACCTCGTACTTTACGCGAACAAAACGCTCGTCCAAGTCCGCCGCCGTAACATTACGGTCGAGCAGAACGGGCACCTTGCCACCAGCACGCCTCACGGAGAAGTTGAATATCTCTCCTTGGACACGCTGAATATCGTTGCCCTTCATGAAGGTGAATAATCGCTCCTTCATCTTGTCGTGGGCACGTATGCCCGCATCGCGCCTGTCGCGCAGCGCTGCTATCCTCTCTTCAAGTATGTCTATTTCTGCTTGCTGTCGCCGTATGGCGTATCCATACTGGTCGAACTTCTCGCTGACACCAAATTCTGCCTCAAGGTAGTCGTCCATGAGGGCCTGCACTTCGTCCGTGATCTCTCCATCACTTTCTATGCAGGCGATCTCTATAGCCGCCTCTAACTCCTTCAGGCGCTGATTGATGCCTAATAGTGTAGCCATGTTGTATGTCGTTTAGTTCTAGTTAGTTGCGTATTGCCTTGCTTTTTTCAGTATTTCATCAAACGTGCTTGCGTCAAGGGATGCTCTCGCAGCCTCGAAGAAACACACGTAGTCGTCCTCGCGCCTCCTGTCAGATATGTAGGTCTTGAGCTTTTCTACATTCTGATTTCGGATCCTAAGCGCATCTTGGCATCGCCTGTACCAATCGGGCCGCTCATCGCCAAACCGCCTCATCTGTGCCTCCATACTCTCAATCTCTTGGATCAGCGTAAAGAGGATGCGGTCTATGTCCTCCATTGGCATAAGGTCTAGCCGATCTATCTCTCTGGCGATCTGAAAGTTTTGCGTGTCGATCACCCCCGCCTCAGTGCGTACTTGTGCCATTAGGTTTGAATATTCATAAGTGCAACTTGTGTCATGCGCCGCTTCTCCGTGTCGGCGAGTATCATTCGGCTTGGTCGGTCCTCTCTCGGCATCATAATGCTGACCTGCGGACTGCTTATGGGTCGGGCAGCAGCAATGATTCGCAGGTAGTCCGCCTTCACATCGAACGCCTCTTCCGCTGAGCCAGACACATCCTGCATTGAATTGCCGCGACTACCCCCGGTCGATGCGCAGATGACGTACTCTTCGTCAGGACCTCCGGCGATGCGTATGCCCCTCGTCTGCTCACTGCTGTATGTGCCAGCAGCCTCTGCTGCATGCACCAACTCGTCTCTTGCTACGGAGACACCAAACATGCCGTCCGTGGAGAGCAGGACGTGGTAGTTCGGCCACTTAATGTTGCTCGATGGTAGCGCCGAGACAATAGTTACGTCATCCTGAACCAGTGTGAAGTGCGAGTCACTTAGGTGCCATCTTACGGAACCGTGCTTCAAGAGCGAGATGAACTGCTCGGCAGATTCAGGGTCCAGCATTAGGTCCTCGCTCATCTCGGATAGCCCACAGTCCGGGACAAAGCTATGGGCAAGGCTGTGCGTGTCAGTTCCTGATACATAAACACCGCCCTCGTGCGGCTCAATCAGGATATATTTAGCCCACGGTACAAATGTCTTCTTGCTGTGGGCTTTCAGTGCGTATTCAATGGCCTCGATGAGCCCCGAATCCTCAACCTCGCCAGAGCTAGTCGGGTTAATCCGGGCCACAGTTGCCGCGAACTCCTCCGGTAATAGGCCGCGCTCCTTGCACTTGCGCTTGCCGACCTTCATGGCTACGCTCGGAGCCGCGCCGGATTCTACGACGATGCGCACATCCCCGCCCTGACCCTTTAGCATGCGGGACAGTTTGCCTAGCGGCACAAGGCACTTGGCCGGATCCCCCTCGTACGTGCCAAACCGGACAAGCGTGTGTGTCTGCCCATTAAACGTATGGCCGTATGCATAGCCGTCTTCGGCCCCGGTGATGAGTGCGCATGCATACACCTCTGAAAATTTAGGACGCATCGTACATTGGGAGAGCATGTCAAACATGACCTCAAGGCGCTCCGCGTCAGTTTTTATATTCATAATCCTCTGCTAGTTTTAGTATTTGCCGAAGCATGCGCGCATAGAGTCTTGTGTACTCCGCGTCGTCTTCTTCGAGCATTTGTTTGTGCCGACGAAGATGCCATATGACATTCTGGCGTCCTCCGGCAGTGATGGTCCCAAGCGTGGTCTGCTTAATCCCACCGATTCGCACGCAGAAGTGCGTGATGGCGCTCTTGGCACGCGCAGCCGTGCGGTTCCTGCCCGCGTGGTAAATCATGCTTTCGGGAAACTCAAAGGCCAAAGAGGCCGCTATGCGCGTTAGATCCCAAAGCTGTGTGTTGCTGAGCGCTGAGCGCGCAATCATGGACCGGGCAAAGCCCTCTAGGTCGTTCATACAAGTTGAAATAGGCTATTCGAGTATTGAAAGGGACGCCGGATAGCACGCTCCTTTTGCCAGCGCTCATGGATTCTGTCCCGCACAACGAACCAATACCCCTGCGCACTGAATCCCGTCAGCACGGAGTCCTGAATGGATTTCAGAACATCATCGTACCTGATCCCTGCGTTGGCCGCTACGGACTCGGCGGGCATAATGAAGGGGG
>CAYYHN010000628.1:0-3431 GCA_964471245.1 uncultured Rhodothermaceae bacterium
CGTACGGCCCGTCTGGACAACATCGGCCACGGCGTCGGCCACGCCAAGCTGCACGGAGATCTCCACGGCGCCGTCGAGGTGGACGACTTCGGCATCAACGCCACGGCGCTTCATGTCGTCCTCGACCAGCTTGTTGTACGAGGTCGCGATGCGCATCCCGGCAAACTGGTCGGGCAGGAGGTCGCGTTCGGCAGGGATGGCGTAGTAGAACGACGCCGCGCCAAAGCCCAACGCCATCACTTCGGGCACTTCGACGCCGCTGTCGTGGGCGAGGTCGCGGCCTGTGATGCCGAGGTCGAGCGTGCCGTCGCTCACGTAGATGGCGATGTCCCGCGGGCGCAGGAAGAAAAACTCGACGCGGTTGCGCGGATCGCGGGCGATAAGGCCCTTCCGGTCGCGCCGAACCTTGTAGCCCGCCTCCTTGACGAGCGCCACAGCGCCTTCTGACAACGCGCCTTTATTGGGTAATGCTATGCGAAGCATGGATTCGTGGTTCGTGATTTATGGTTCGTACGCTCGCCACTGGCTCGTGATTGGCATGGGGCTCGGAGCATGGGGTGCATCATACCGCCCGTTCGGCCCCCTTTCCCCTTCTCTTCTTCTCACTTTTCCCCCTTTCTCCCCCTCCCGCGAGGCACAGCCGAGCCCCATCCTCGCTCGCAGGGCGACCCCACCCACAAAACGTTCCCATCCGTGAGCGCAGCGAGTAAAGCGCCCTAAAGATGGCGATACACGTCGTCGAGGTCGAGGCCGCAGGCAATCATCATCACTTGGGCGTGGTAGAGGAGCTGCGAGATTTCTTCGGCGGTACGTTCGCGGCCTTCATGCTGCGAGGCCATCCACACTTCACCGGCCTCCTCGAGGATCTTCTTACCAATAAAATGCGTGCCGTGCTCGACGGCTTTGACGGTGCCCGAGTTCGGGTCCCCTGCTTCTACTTTCGCCTGGAGTTCGGCGAACAACGCTTCAAATGATTTCACCGTAGCGGTCCCTGTGCATGTCTTTAAAAACGAGGCACAGTAAACGACGCCGACGCCCTTCTTATCCACCACGCCGAGCGAAGTCCCGTCGAAAAACGTCACGCCAGCACAATGGCCTGCTCGGCGGCGAGTGCATCCAACGCCTCTTCGGAGAGGTTGAGCCATGTGCGAAGGACCGAGGCCGTGTCGGCGGCGAAGTGGGGTGGCGGTGCAACGGCATGAGGTGCATCATCGCCATGAAAGGCAATCTGCCGGACACCGGCCATGTTTGCATCGCGCAGGATTTGCGTAGCAGCAGCCGGTTGGGCAAGGACGTGCGGCATGTCGTTGACCGCACCGACGGGCACATGCGCGGCTTGCAAGGCCGCGAGAAGATCCGCGCGCGTATGCTGTACGATGTGGCTGGCGAGCTTGGAAAGCAAGACCGCACGGTGCGCAACACGAGCTGTGTTTGTAGCAAAGCGCGCATCGGCGGCGAGACCAGCACACCCGAGCACCGTGCAGAGCGCCGCAAACTGCCGATCCGTACCGACAGCAAGCACGATGGCGTAATCATCAGCAGTGGTGAAAACAGTGCCGTATGGGACGATGTTGGGGTGATCCGAGCCTTTGCGCTGTGGGATGACACCGCCTACAAGCCAGTTCGTCGCTTGGTTGACAAGGCTACTCACCGCCGATTGTAGGAGCGAAACGTGAAGGGTGGTGCCTTCTCCAGTTTGGGTCCGTTGCAGTAAGGCAAGCAGGATCGCTTCTTTGAGTTGATGCGCTGCAAGTACATCGGTGAGCGCGACCGGCATTTTGGTCGGTGGGCCATCGGGATGACCGTTCATGAAGGTGAAGCCGCCTTCGGCTTGGATGACCGCGTCGTAGCCTGCACGTGGGGCGTTTGCGCCATACCCTGTCAGGTGCGCGTAAATGAGTCGCGGATTGCGCGCACGCAGCGTAGCAGCATCGACGCCAAGTTTTTCGGCATCACCGGGTTTGTAGCTCGCTAGCACCACGTCGCTGCAGTCGGCGAGGCGCTGCACGAGGCCGCGGCCCGCTGCTGTACGCAGATTGATCGCCACCGACTGCTTGCCCCAATTGCAGGCTGCGAAATAGGCTGAGCGCGTCTCGTCTGCTGGCTCCGAGGGCAATTTCCAACTTCGCGTCACATCGCCGTGGGGCGATTCAACCTTGATGACAATCGCGCCGAGTTCAGCAAGAAATTGCCCGACGCTGGGGCCAGCCAACACGCTAGCCAATTCGAGCACGACGAGGTTTTTTAAAGGCTGAGACAAAGAAATAGGGGAAAACGAATGGATTAACGATACGGATCGGAATAAGCCCGACGTGCAACATCGAGACCCAAAGGCCAACAGCCAATAGTTAACAGCCACAGCGCACCGGAATACATTCCGTCGTTTCTAGCGCTAACACCGACGTTATATGAAGTTTCTTCGGGATACCGAGTAACCTAGCGTGTAAACCTGCGTAGCGCAAGCCGTGTCTGCGATGTTAAATTTCCAGCACTTTTCGGCCGCTCTTAGTCCGCTTCCCACCGATCTCATGCTTCGCAACTACCTCAAGGTCGCCCTGCGCAACCTGCGCCGTCAACGTTTTTACAGCGCCATCAACGTCACCGGCCTCGCCATCGGCCTGGCTGCTTGCCTCCTCGTGGGCGTCTTCATTTACCACGAATACAGCTTCGACCGCTTCCACAGCCAAGCCGACCAGATCTACCGGCTCAACGAAATCCAAAGCTTTGGCGGCATCGAGCCACAGCACGTGGCGCTTTCGATGTACCCGATGGGGCCGACGATGGTTGAGGACTTCCCCGAGGTCGTCAACTTCACCCACACCTTCGGCGGGCGCGACAACTACATCATTGCCGAGCGGAGCGTGCTGATCGAGCGGACGGTGTGGACCACGCCTGCGTTCTTCACGATGTTCGATTTTCCGCTGGTGGCAGGCGACCGCGCTTCGGTTTTCACCGAGCCTGACGGCGCCGTCCTCACCGAGAGCACGGCCCGCAAATTCTTCGGCACCACCGATGTGCTCGGCCAGTCTTTCCAACGCGGCGATCGCGACTTCTTCGTCAGCGGTGTGCTGGCCGATGTGCCCGAGACTTCGCACTTGCAGTTCGATGTGCTGCTCAACAGCCAACTAAACGAGCGCGAGCAATGGATGGAGAATTGGGGCTCGAACTGGTTGCAAACGTACCTGCTGCTCGCCCCCGGCACCGACGTGGCTGCACTCGAAGCCAAGTTCGACGACTTCATCGTGCGGCACATGAGCGAGGGTGCGCTGGATGCCTACGAACTCTATCTGCAGCCGCTCGCCGACGTTCACCTCGGCTCGGCGCACATGACGCACGACTACCGCAACCACAAAAAATTCGACCGGACGTACCTCTACATTTTCATGATCCTCGGCGGATTCGTGCTTGTCATCGCTGCGATCAACTTTATG
>CAYYHN010000629.1:0-3407 GCA_964471245.1 uncultured Rhodothermaceae bacterium
GGGCTATGTGCTGCTGTGTGATGTCTTTTAAGAACGCGGTATAGGAAATGCCAGTTGCATCCTTGACACGCGACAACGATAGGTTAACCCAAATCTTGGAACCATCACGGCGCACCAATTCGACATCGCGTGACGTGCCAACGACTTTATTGTGGCCCGTGCGCCGATTGGCATTTACGTAGCCATCGTGTTGGGCACGAATCAGCTGCGGGACCAGCATCTTAACATTTTTGCCGAGCACTTCCTCGCGATCATAGCCCCAAAGTCGTTCGGCAGCATGATTGAAAAAGGTGATATTGTTGTTGGCATCAATCGATACAACTGCATCAATTGCTTGCTCCAGTATTTCTCGTAAATGATCCGCTGATACGGATTGTTGAACAGGGGTAGTACGTGCAGAAGCTGGTCGATTCCACTGCCATGTGGGGCTGGTCTCGGACATGTTTTCCGGATTTTAGGTCGATTATTCAGTTGGAGTGAGCGTTTTGTTTTTGTCGCAAACGACTCTGTATAACGACCAAATTTAGTGCCCGAAAGACTACGTGGAATATTCGAAACAGTATCGTAATCTCAGGTAGGGTGGATACGTGTCCATCTGAAGAGCAGTATCCACCCGTTGTGACAGCCCTTAATCATCGGTTACTTTTGCTAAGTCCTCAACATAAGCACGCATCTCTTTGGTGAGGCCCACGATTTCATTGGCAGAACTGTTCGCGTTTTGTGAAAGCTTTTGGACTTCTTGCGCGACTACAGCAAAGCCACGCCCAGCGTCACCTGCGCGTGCTGCCTCAATGGCAGCATTCAGCGAAAGCAGGTTGGTCTGTTTCGCTATGTCGTTTATGCCGCGCACGATGTTATTGATGCGGTCCAGCATATCTGACATTTGTGTCCGTGTTTCGGTAAGGCGTTTGCTCACTTCCAGCGCACGGAGTTTCGTCTCGGTTACATTGGCTTGAATAGAAATGAACCGTTCAAGGTAACCTTCTGCATTGAGGACAGGGTTGATGGCTAGCGAAATCCAGTATGCACTGCCGTCGCGGTCATAGTTAAGGATCTCTTCATAGAAAGCTTTTCTATTCGCAATATTATCTCGAATACGTGCTACAGTATCAGGGTCCGTTTCAGGGCCTTGGAGAAAGGATCCAGGTTTTTGGCCACGTACCTCGTCGAGCGTGTATTTGGTTAATTTGGTGAACCCAGGATTCACATACTCAATACGGCCTTCTGCATCCGTGATGATTACAGAGTTGTCTGTTTCATTGGCGACAAGCGACATCGTCCGTGTCAGTTCACGCCGACGTACCTCTTCGTCAATATCCTTAAGGAAGGCCGTGTAAATGATGCGGTCTTGCAGATCTACCTTCGAGAGCGAGAGGCTGACCCACATCTTGGTGCCATCGCGCCGTTCCAACTGAACTTCACGCGAGGTGCCGACAATTTTATCATGGCCCGTCCGGCGGTTTGCATTGACATAGCCATCGTGATTTGCGCGAATCATGTGGGGCACAAGCAGCTTTACGTTCTGCCCAAGCACCTCGTCGCGGTTGTAGCCCCAAAGCTGTTCGGCCGAGCGGTTGAAGAACGTGACGTTGTTCTGCTCGTCGATGGTGACGACAGCATCGAGTGCTTGCTCTAAGGTCTGGTTGATGATCTCTTGAGCCATCCGCTGCTGCGTGATGTCCTTCAGGAACGCCGTGTACGTGATACCCGCTTCGGTGTGCACCTTCGAAAGCGAGAGGTTGACCCACACCTTGGTTCCGTCGCGCCGTTCTAATTCAACGTCACGTGACGTGCCGACGATTTTATCCTGACCTGTATGCCTGTTTGCATTGACATAGCCGTCGTGGTGTCTCCTCATCATATGAGGTACAAGCATTTTGACGTTCTTACCAAGAACATCTTGCCGTGCGTATCCCCAGAGTTGTTCGGCAGCGCGATTAAAAAAGGTGACGTTGTTGTTGGTATCGATCGATACGACCGCGTCAATAGCCTGTTCTAAGACCTGGCGTACGTGATCATGCGAGGTTGATTGCTGACTGGACTGATGCGAAGGTGCAGCGGGTCTTAAGTTTTGCCAAGAGGTGTTTGAGCTGGACATAGGATTAAGTAAATCGATTAGCGCCAATTCCGATCTCTCAGGTAGAACAACCTCAATGCCGAATTTTGCATCCAAAAATGCCAAGCTGCTTAAAACGAGGGGCTGCTGTTCGCCGCAATTACGGAAAATGGCTACCTAAGAGGTAGTTGCTCCTGTCAGATTCAGGGAAATCCCCAATCCCATGCATGGGCATCTAAAGCGGATGATAGCTTGATGTGGTGGAAGTAAGAGGGAATGTGGCACCGGTTGGGAAGAAAAGAGCGCCATTTACCACGTGGAAATGCGAGTAAAGACGTGTGTGTGCAACTGAGAACAGCTGAAGGAACAGTTGCTTAGGTTAAACGAAGGATGTACCGATTCGAGGAGCAATGCTCATGTTCATTGATTGGTTGGAGAAGGTTCAAATGGGTTGTACGTAACCTCGGCCATGCAAGGCTTGCACAAACGCCGCTTGAAAAGCTGCGGCTTCTGAACGGCGCACAGCGAGCATAATAGCGGTGTCGTTGCCATAGTCGGTACGTTCAATACGTGCGTCATATTGACTAATAACATGCATGGCTGGTGACGTATCAGCGTATGCAAAGCGGATATGTAAACGCGAACGGAGGATATGCGTCTCGATGGGAATAGCATCCAATACAAGACGTGCCGTGTCGCCGTAGGCTCGGATGAGACCGCCCGTGCCGAGCTTGGTGCCGCCGTAGTAGCGTGTGACCACGACCAATGTGTTGGTTAAGTCGCGTCCCTCGATATGTCGAATAATGGGGAGGCCCGCCGTACCGTTGGGTTCACCGTCGTCGCTGTAGCGCACCGTGGCGCCCGTAGGACCAATACGATAGGCCGGGCAATGGTGCGTTGCATTGTATTCACGCTTGCGGACTTGCTGAATCTGTCTCTCAGCTTCGTCTGAACTGGTGACGCAAAACGCCTCGCCGATGAAGCGAGACCCTTTAATCTTGAGTTCCTCGCGTGCTGTGCCTACTACGGTTCGATATGTGTCTTCAGCCATCTGTTAATTTTCCTTAAGGGACAAACAATTTGGGGCGGTACTCGTGCTGGAGTCCGGATCTTGCATGAGCAACATGCTGCCCTCCCGTACCAAACAAAAACGCTATGCATCTTGCAACGTTGTTGCTTTTGCTGAGCCTCCTTTTCGGTGCTACGCCAAATGGGGACGATGAGAAAGATACACCGATTCTAGCCGCCCAACCGACGGTGGGCAGCATTGCCCTTGATGGTCGGCTGGATGAAGCCGATTGGGAGCGTGCAACGCTGGCAACAGGCTTTACCCAATTTCAACCCGAGGAAG
>CAYYHN010000630.1:0-3405 GCA_964471245.1 uncultured Rhodothermaceae bacterium
GTAGCCGAATATTGGCCGACCGTCCCTCTTCGCCAGCAAGCGCTAAGGCAACATTAACAAGATCATTTACGCCGCCCTCAAAGAACTGCACCAAGTCGAGCGAAACACCAAATGGGACTTGCTGCGGTTGCCCAGGAGGCAGTGTGACATCACCATTGAAGGCGCCGCTAATGGTTTCCTTTTCTTCAAGAAAAAGGGTCCAATCGAGGCCAACCAATCGGGCAGCAACACTGTTGGTGGACGGGTTCGTCGCTTCCAAGTTCAGTTGAAACGTCAGCGGCATTTCCCGGCGGTTCAGCGCACGCGTCAGGTTGAGCACGTCTGCTGCACGCAAGTCACGCACTGAACGCACTTGGCTGAGGTCAATCCCTGCTAATCGCACGTCTGTGAGCCGGTCGATCGCAAAAGCAACATCACGAAGCGCGGCTATTTCCTTGATCGATTGGCAGCTTGACAACACCATGAACATTCCAATAAGCAGGGCGATATTGGACCCGCGCAAAATAGCTTTCATGATCAAGACCTCAGCATTTTTGTATGTTCGTTGCACCAAAGACAACGCAAGAGCAAAAGCACGGGCAAGATAGCAGTTGATGAGCAGGATGCGAAAGTTAGAACATGAAGAAATACCTCGACTCGATCCCAAAAGACTGCCCTATGTGCCCCGGCACCCCATCACCGTAGTTGTGGAAAACGTACGCTCGGCGCACAATGTAGGTAGTATTTTTCGGACTTCAGATGCCGCCTTAGTCGAGCACGTCTACTTAACGGGCTATTCGGCTACACCTTCCCACAAAGCCATGCGCAAGACGTCGCTTAGCGCAGAAGGCATGGTTCCGTGGACCCAAGTTCCCGAAGCGGTTCCTCTCTTGCGTGATTTGAAGGCGACGGGGTACACGCTGGTCGCCCTAGAAATCACGGACACCCCGACAAACGTTGTGGATTTAGCCCCTGATGATTTTCCACTCGTTCTCATTCTAGGCAATGAAGTGTTTGGCGTGAGTGACGAAGTCTTGGAATTGTGCGACTATGCCATCGAAATCCCCCAATTTGGAGCCAAGCAATCGCTCAACGTCAGCGTGGCGTTTGGTATAGCAGTGTATGATTTAGTCCGTCATGTACGAACACGCACAATTTCAGCGAAGCATGAATAGCGAATACTTCTCGCAATTCAATCTAACACTTTGTGCATGGTTTTAGTTATTACAGCTTCCGACTACGGCTACGTAACTCTAGTTGTGTCCAACTTTCATGGGGTGGAAAGGATGTCTGTTTGGCAAGGGTGGACAGGGAAAAAAGCCGTGTTCTTACCTACCTTCCACCCTTTATTCCCGTCCAACCTATCCCTCCTTCAAGTTGGGTGGCCTACCACACTACTTGAGTTACGTAAGGAAGACGCTTACACCCTACTCCTGATTTTTCGGGCAACGATCTGTAGTCTCTTGTTGTTTATTAGAGTCGTTTTTCCTGCCATACCAATAGCTTAGCACGATGGCTGACACCTTATTTAAGACGTTCGATCCAGTATCGACCGTGACGTGGGAAGAGCAGATCGTACGCGACCTGAAAGGCGCTTCCTACGACCGCAAACTTAAATGGCGCATCACGCCCCACGTTACCGCCAACCCCTACTACCGATCCGCTGATCTGGAGCAGTTTGCCCACCTGAATCAAGGCGGTGCACCGATCCTTGCGCGGAACGAAGGTGGATGGTCTAGTGGATGCCTTGTAGACTTGCGTGCTGCAAATTGGAACGAACAGATCGAAGCTGGCCTTGCGGCCCAAGCTGAATCCTTCGTTCTTGATAAAACAGCACCGCGTGGCGAGGCAATCGCTCGCATGGCGCACGTGCTAAGCCTTCTCGATGCATCCCACCGCTTGCTCGTCTTAGATGCCCCGGCATCGACGATCGCAGCAAGCCAAATCGCAAAAGCTGATGCAGCACGTGCGGGCCATACCTCATTAGGCGGTATTTCCTTATTGATGCAAGGCTGGGATGCCAACGACACACAGGTGCAAACAGCGTTCGACCAAGCCGCCGAAGCGAAAGTCCTGCTTCCAAACATGCGGCATGTCCATTTAGATGCTCGGAATGTCGCTAATGCTGGAGGCAACCCAACCCTCGACCTAGCCGTTCTGCTCGCACAAGCGAATGCTGCGTTGGGGATGGCTCATGACGCATCGCACTCGCTAGAAGATACCCTTGCTAACCTGCACGTATCCCTTGCTTTTGGCACCAGTTTCTTCGTCGAAATTGCGCGACTTCGAGTCATCCGGCTTTTACTCGCGCAAGTGTTTGAAGGCTGGGGAGTACCTGCTGAAACCGCCCAGCGCATTCCGCTTACGGCTGTGGCTGCTACGTATACGACCACGCTATACGACCCGCACGTGAACTTACTCCGTACCACAACGGGGGCCATGTCGGCTGCAATAGGGGGCGCAAATACCATTGCATTGCCAAGTTACGATGCACGATCGGCCACCAGCGCCGATGGCATCCGATGGGCACAAAACATTCAGCATTTATTGTCGGACGAGTCGCATCTCCAGCATGTCATCGACCCCTCGGCAGGTTCTTATTACATCGAAGCTTTGACGAACGGGCTTGCCCAAGAAACGTGGACTACGTTCCAAGCCATTGAAGCTGCTGGAGGATTTGCGGTGACTTTTAGGAATGGGTGGATCGCCAACCGGGTAGCTAAGGATCATGCAAAACAAACGGAACGGTTTGCTAGCCGAAGAGCCAGCCTGCTCGGTACCAACCAGTTCCCACGCTTAGATGAAGCGGCTCGAACCGAGCACGCAACGGCACCACCCAGATCTAGCACGATATGGAACCGCCCGCTGGCGGAGTTTGCCGCTACCGAAGCGGCGTTGCAGAAACAAGGCGTAACATTGGAAGCTCTGCCAAATAGGCTGACACCTCAGTTTGCATCATCACCTTTTGACGCCTTGCGCGCACGAACCGAAGCGTTTGCTGTGAAACGTAAGGCATCGGTAACGGCCCGATTGCTCTTGCTGGGACCACCCGCGATGGCAACAGCACGTGCCCAGTTTGCTGCGAACTTCCTCGGCTGCGCAGGCATTCAGATCGAACAACCGCCACCCTTCTCCGATCTCACACAGGCACTTGAGGATTTGGCGCAGCATCCAGCAGACCTTGTAGTGCTGTGTAGCAGCGATGACAGCTACACAGCATTAGCTCCCAGCTTACTTGAAGGCCTGCAAAAACGCGGCATCAACAGTGTACCGATACTCGCTGGGTACCCAAAAGGGCTCGTTGAAGAACTTGAGGCCCGACCACTGCGGCGGCGTCGGTCCCCCGTCGGCGACGATGCGCGCCACGCGGCGATCGAAGGCCAGCTTGCTCCAGCCGTAGGCGTTGAGCGGGCGCAGCTCAGCCAG
>CAYYHN010000631.1:0-1708 GCA_964471245.1 uncultured Rhodothermaceae bacterium
CACGCCTGCTATCACACGGGGCACGATGAGGTAGCCAATCGAGTTCAGGCCCATCGCTTCCAGCGCGTCGATCTGCTCGGTGACCCGCATCGTCCCCAACTCGGCTGCAATGCGCGCACCCACACGCCCTGCCAAAATGAACCCGGTCACTACTGCGCCAAGTTCTAGGATCATCGATGGCGCGACGATGGAGCCGATGATGCTGTTGGGGATGAACGGCGAAATCAGTTGATAGGCCGTTTGAACCGTTGTCACCGCGCCTGAGAAGGCTGCAGCCAGCATGACAATCGGCAGCGACTCCACGCCGATCCGGACCATCTGCTCGAACAAATTCTTGCGGTACACCGCAAATTCGCCCAACGCACGGAAGGCTTGGAAGAGCAGCAACACATACCGACCCGTCGAAACGAATGGACTTATCAGTCGGTTAGCGAAGGTCTGCATCAGGTGCCAAAAAGGGTGAATTGAGAATGGTGGCGAGCGGCGGGCAAAGTACGCGCTGGAACCACTTTGGGTGCAACGAGCCCTCGAAATCAGATGAAATCTACGTTAGAACCGGCCCCAAAAACTGAGAGCCTTTGATGCGCACCTAGCCGCTTTTGGGTGCCCCATAGTAACACGCAACGAAAATAGATTTTCGGGTTTATCTACGTTCTCTTAATACACCTCAAGTTGCGTGAAAAGCCACCCAACTTGAAGGATGGACGGTTTGGAAGAGGTAGACAGACAGGAACGTAGCTATGGTGCACCTTTTTCCTGTCCATTCCTTCATCCCATCCACCCCACAAAAGTTGGACACAACTTGTGTCAGATGAAACGGTCCGCAAAGACCATCTTGCCATTCTTGATCGGGCTTGTGTTGGCGCTTTTAGTCACCGAGTGGATTGCGCGTGTACTGTTTCCGGACTATGCCAACGCCGAGCGCTACCTCACGCGCAGCTATCAGAAGGTGCTCAACTCCTACGTGGAGGTCCCGCCGACCCATGACATCTTCGACGACAAGTTTGGCTTCGCATTTTCAGCGCATGCCGAAAGCACATTCGTGACGCCCGAGTTCCAGTACACCGTGCGGACCAACTCGCTAGGGTTCCGTGCAAAGGAAATCGCTCCAAAGCAGCCCGATGAATACCGCGTCATGCTCATTGGCGACTCGATGCTTTGGGGCATTGGTGTCAACGCGCCCAGCCTCGTTTCCTCGAAACTCGAAGCGCTCGGCGCTGCCCTCTCATCCAACCAGCTTTCGGTGTTTAATTATGCCGTCGTCGGGTACAACACGGTTCAAGAGCTGCTGGTAGCCCAAACCTATGCGGCATCCTTAGATCCAGACCACATCATCGTAGGCTTCTTCATCGGCAACGACATCCTTCCCAACGCGGTTGCGTACATCGATGAAGCCGGAAACTACCGTACCTCTGCGCAAGCCGAGCGGCAAATCAAGGCCGATGTCCGCACGCAGATGGGGGCGCTCTTCCACTCTGTAATCTACCGCATAATTGCCTACCGCGCCCATGTGCCGCGCATTCGGTATCAACTTGCACGTCGCGAGGTCATCCTCGATCGATCCTTGGCGCGCTTGGCCGAACTCCAACAGTTCGCAGTGGCGCAAGAGGCCGCATTTTCCGTGGTGATGTTCTACCCACGCGATGCCATCCAAGGTGGTTTAATGGCGCGGTGGTCGCAAAGCAGAGAGGTCGGGCAGATGATTCGG
>CAYYHN010000631.1:1718-3396 GCA_964471245.1 uncultured Rhodothermaceae bacterium
CCTATTGCGAACGCCACGGGATTGACGTGCTCGACTTGCTGACCTACATGAACACGCCCGAACACAAGGCGAGCTACTTTTTCCCCGTTGATGGCCATCCCAACGAAGCGGGAAATGCGGTCATCGCAGATGCCATCTTTCAGGACATCTTACACCCGAAGCTCTTATATCCGTCCGACACACCTGTCGATGTCGTAGGCTATTCTGCTGAAATTCCACGCTGAGTGCGCGTAAGGAATTATCGCTCAGTTCCTTTTAATGCCGCAATAGCCGCTTCTAATTCGGGATCGCGGCCCGCAATGACAGCATCCGCATCAAGCGGCACGACGACATCAGGCAGCACACCCCGATCGGGGCCGCCTTCGAGTGGGCGCGCGCCATAGATTGGGATGTCGACGACGATGGTGGAATGAGGTAAGGTCAGAAACACCATCTGCCCGCCATTGAGCCCCTTCAAGCTCCCGCCCGTCTCATGCCCAACCAGCAGGGCGGCTTGGGTGTCTTTGATCTGGTTGGCTAAGTAGAAGGTTGCCGACGAAGCCGTGGCATCGACCAACACGGCCACAGGTCCTAAAAAAGCATCCGGTGCTGGCGCAATCGTGACGACCGCGCGCGGGTTGGTGCGGAAACGCCCTTCGGCGACTTTGGTGACGCTTTCACTGATATCGTAAAAACTGGTATTCCACGAACGCACGTGTGGGCGTACGGCTTCTGCAAGCACATCGTACGCCGTTACGCCTTGCCAGAAGCTGACTTCGGCCGGAGCCTGCAAAATATGCTGAAAGATGAGCGCTGCCGCATTGTCCATTCCACCGGCAACACCGCGCAAGTCCACCACTAAGCGTTTTGCGCCTTGGGTACGCATGTCCTGAAAGGCTTGAACCAGCCATTCCGTATAGTTCACACCCATCTGATTGGTCGAAAACGAGCCTATGGTCAAGATCGCTGTCTCGTCTTCGATGCGGTAGGCCAACAGGTCGTCGTTGCTACGCGGCAAGGTCGCGTCGCGTGACCAGAGTATCGTACGGCGTTCATCTTGGGTCATGCGGGGGACGTTCAACTCAGCCTCTTTCCCATCCCAATACCGCACCGTCATGACGAGTTCGTCATCAGGCGGAAAGAGCAACGGATAGAGCACATCGAATCGGTCGGCTGGGGCGAGGAGGCCGCTTACAGCCAGTTGATCGAGGCGTTTGGGATCATTGGTGCCGTCTGCGGATGCGTAAGGCATAAGGGTGTGCAGGATTTCTGAAACGGGCCGCCCATCCAAAGCCAGCACTTCGGTGCGTGGCGGTAGGTTTTGGTCGGGCGTCGCATCACCGGTTACAATCATTCGGTCGCCAACAAGGCGAAACGAAAAGGGAACGCGATCTGCTGTCGCGTAGAGTGACGCGGTCACAAATGGCCCTTGGTTGTACATGCTAACTTGGGTGTGCCCATCCCGTATCGCAGCCACCGCCTCCACGATGTATGGATACAGTACAGGCATGGGAATCGCACCACCAAACTCCTCGCCTAGGACCTCGACTTTCGCTGCTAATTTAGTCCAGATGGCTTCGTGTTCGGCTTGGGCATTATGGAGATATAGCCCCGGGTGAATGGCCTCCAGTCCTGCGCGCAGCACGCGAATGTCCTCGGATGCTTCTTCCAGCGACAGAATGAGCGGCGGGATGTCTGT
>CAYYHN010000632.1:0-3388 GCA_964471245.1 uncultured Rhodothermaceae bacterium
CGTGCTAGCGCATCTTTCGAATCTATCCGCAGATGACCTGCATGCCATAACGTTTGCCTCATCCTATATCAACGGTGTCATTCCCGCGAAGGCGGGAATCTAGGTTGTAAACGTGATTGGTGGCATGTCATTGCCGCTACCGTACACGTCTTTCAACGATCAAAAAGCGACGATGGAGCGGGCACGCGTATATCTTCTGTTGGGCTATGCCCTAGATTCCCGCCTTCGCGGGAATGACGTGTAGTTGTAGGCTTGTGTCTGGAGAAAGCAGAGTCGCATGCAACCGACGTTGATTAGAGATCACGTGGAGACGCTAACATGCCGAGGATCTCGCTGCCATGTTCTACCGTGCGTAAGGTGAGTTATTTATCGTACGAGTTGGGGCGTGTTTGCCTTAGAGGAAATGGTAATGCGCAAACGGATTGCCTGTAGCTGCATGCGCCGCGGCGGAGCACATATACATGCAGGCCTTACGTATGCACCGACCGTTGTGTACTCGCTGCATGCCGAGGTGCCATGTAGGCATCCAGCATAGACACGCCGAGCTTCTTGTTAATCTGCTCTTGCCAAATGAAGGCTGACCCCACAGCCAAGACGATCGGCTTGCCGTCCAGTAGTTGCAGCCGCAAGCGCGACGTGCTTTTGCGGCGGCGCACAATATCTGCCCGGCGGATATCTTGCAGTAAGATGATTTGATGGGCATAGCCTCGCCACGACCATTGGTCATACTGTAGATGGTCTTCAAAAAGCAACACCCGCTCGAAGCGCCGCATACTCGTGCGCCATGTCCAATTCTGATGCAGATGGGGGTTGTCTAAGGCAATTTCCATATGGCACTACATGGTTTAGAGAAGCAAGATGCCGTCACATGCCTAAGCACAGGCTAGCGCGTGGGCGCATCAGGCAAGCTTGGGGACGTCATGCCGAATAAGCTACCCATGTGAAGAGTAGCGTTCTGCGTAAGTGCACGCACGTCGCCTTCGGCGTTTAGCTTCGGAGGCGTGTAGGGGAGCTTTTTGGTGGAGGTGGTGGTAGGGCTTGTGGTTTGGTTCGTTTTCATTGCGTTGGTACGGAAAGGGGTCGTTGAGGAGGTGCGTGTAGACCGGCACCTAGTGCGTAATACGTAAACGTGCAGCGTGGTCCGCCAAGGATGCGTGTTTTACTTGAGCAGCATGAGGGTCTTGGTCGCGGTGTACTGCGGGGTCTCCAAGCGGTAGAGGTACATGCCGGAGGCCAAGTCGCCTGCTTCGAACTGGATGCTGTGCACGCCGGCGGGCTGCACGCTATCGAGCAAGACGGCGACTTCGCGGCCTAGTGCGTCGTAGACGGTCAGCTTAGCGGGTGAAGCCGTACCCAGCCTATAGCGGATCGTTGTGGTCGGATTGAAGGGGTTGGGGTAGGCCGACTCCAAGGCGAAGTCCTCTGGCTGCTCGGTCTCGGTTGCTGTGCTCACCTGTGGCGTAATGACAACGGCGAAGCGTGGCGTGGCTTGCGCTTTCTGTACCACGGGCTGCGTCATGGTAATCGCTGCGCCATCGGGGGCGGCGGTTCCAGCGGCCTCGAAGATGAACGGGTAGGCCATGGTGCTGCGCAGGTCGGTGCGGCTGCCAGTTTGTGTGTCCACTAGTTCGATCTGCCAGTCGTTTGGCATGGCTTCCCACTTGGGCCAGCTCAGCACGACTTCGCCGTCGAAGGCGTAGCCATCAATCTGGAGCGGGATGGTCAGCGGCTGGCGCAGGGTGCGGGGGTAGCTGGCCATGGAGATAGCGGCTTGCTTTCCTTCGCGCTCGCCCACGAACGAGGCCGTGACGAACGGGGCGCCGCCGGAGAGCGGGATCAGCTTCGAGGCTTCGTAGGCGTCCCAGCCATAGGTGCCTTCGGGTAGGAAGAGCAGTTCCGTGGCTTCGTCGAAGATGCTGGCGCCGTCTGTGCTGCGGCCGGAGAGCGTGAAGCCGAGCCGTGCCCACTCGTCGGACTGCGTGCCGGTCTTGCCGATGATGCCGCCACCGGTGGTACGGCCCGCAGCGAGGTAGTTCAGCGTCGTCGCACCTGCGCCTGTGGTGGTGCGCTGCACGAAGAAGCCTTGGCCCATGGCGATCTTGTCGTTGGTGGCACCGCTGGTGATGACGCGGTAGCTACCGGAACCGCCACCTGCTGTGGGGTCCCAGACGAAGAAATTGGCTTGGTGTCCGGTTGCGGTGAGGCCATCGGAGAGGTCAAGCGAGGTGTAGTAGGGGTTGCCTGCGAGGTAGAACTGTTCGTTGACATCCAACCCTGTCCGGTCGAAGTTGCCCGTCTCCTCGGTGCAACCGGAGAAGCTGATGACGAAGTCGGTGCCAACGGTTTCGGTGCCGTCGTCGTAGAGGTAGGCGATGAAGCCTTGGCCTTGGGGCAGCGAGGTACCGGAGGCGACGTTGAGCCAGCGCGCAGCGCCTGCGCCTGCGGACTCATCGTAGAGGCGGACTTCGTCATCGCCACTGATATTGGCATTGAGCGAGAGTTCGGCGCGGGTGCGGGAGGCGCAGGGGGCGGCGAGCATGCGCCAACCGACGTCGTTGCCCTCGCCAGCGGTGCCGCCGAGGAAGATGCCGGGGTCGCCGTTGGTTTCGTAGGCGCCGATGTCGCAGTTGCCGGAGCGGGTGAAGCCACGCTGGTCGCTGCTGAGGCCGCACGACCCGCCTGCATCGATGGCATTCGACATGGCGTTGAGGGCGTGGGTCTGTGTGGGACCGCCGTTGCTGGCGAGGGTGGTATTGAAGTTGGTTACAGGCGTGCTGCTGCCCGTGCAGCTGGTGTCGTCGATCAGGTTGTTGCTGTGGGTGTTGAAGGTGCTATTGGTACACTCATCCATCCCCGAGTCATCGGTTTTCAGGTTGCCTGTGATGATAGAGCCGGTTAAGGTGTCGTTGGAACCAGCTAGCCGAATCCCAGCGCCACTCGTTGCGGCCTTATTGCCGGTGATGGTGGCGTTCGAAATCGTAAGCGTACTGAAAGAATCATATATGCCCCCACCAGAGCCTGTGCCATTCGCTGTGTTGCCCGAAACTGTGACGTTAATTAATGTAGTAGTACTAGTACCACCGGATATGAATAACCCACCGCCACCGAATCCGCCTGACGTATTACCTGAGATCGTACTATTCGTGATGTTTAGCGTCTTGAAAGTATAAATGCCGCCACCAGCGTCAGTGGCATTGTTGCTAGAAATGTTAGTGTTGCGGATCGTCGCATCACTATCTAGAACTAACCCTCCTCCATCACCACTGCCCGTGGTACTATTTGAGGTGATCTGACTCCCATCGATTTCTAGACTAACCGCATCTCCTCTAACGTACATCGCTCCACCATCATCAACATCAATTACATAGGCGAGGTCTTTAAGAATCCC
>CAYYHN010000633.1:0-3380 GCA_964471245.1 uncultured Rhodothermaceae bacterium
GCGACGTTCTGGAGTGTTCATGCGTGCGCCCTCTTCGGCTTGCTTTGGGTGCAGCGGGTACGCATAGCCTTGTCTAGGGTTGCGATATCGGACATCTCTGTCGCCCCGTGTGTGCTCATCCCTTCAGTCGGTTTCTAGTTCCAATGCACTGCACGCAGCTTGAGCAAGCATCAAGGATTTTTATACGCGAAATGGTAATCCTTTTTTGATGCTTTTGCGGCGCTGTTGACTTGATCTCACAAACGACATCATTACATTCCCCCGCAACGCGCCTTTACTAGCTACGACTCCCCACAATCATATGAAGAAGCTGCTACTAACTCTTGGCATTATTGTATCATTTTCAGCTTCAGACCTAGTTGCGCAAACGACGCTTGCCGTTCAAGGCTTTGAATCGAGCGGCTCGGACACATGGGCCATCGCCTCTGGAGGGGGCAATATCTCATCAGACACAGGAAGTGGCGACGCGCCTGCAAACGCACGTATCCGCACGGGCTCCAATTCGTGGCAAGTAAATAACTCGACGGCCACTCTCGAACTCAGTGCCTTTAACGTTGCAGGCTTCACAAGCGTGAAGGCCATTGTTCGGCTCTCTAGCACGTCTCGTACATCAGGCAACGGCGCAGACAGCGCAGATGATGTTGAGGTACGCATCAATGTAGATGGAGGCGGGTTTCCAGCAACAGCCGATGTTGAAGTAACAGGAAGATCTAATGCCAGATGGGACTATGCCGCCACACTGACCGCAAGCACAACAGCGGGTACACCCGTCTCACAGCAAGCACCCCAAGGTGGCACCAACGCTAACAACTATGCGACCATCGAAGTCACTATTCCCGATGGCTCCAGTACCGTGGCGCTTCAAATTGTGGCAACCAACAACAGTGACAATGAATTCTGGAACATCGATGACATCGAACTGACTGGTATAGCCCCCACATCAGACACACGCGTTGCCTTTAGTGCTGACTCCGCAACACAAGCAGAAGGGAACGCAGGGACGCAGAACGTCACGGTTGACCTTGTCATCTCCAACGCGTCGAGCACGAATGCAACGGACGTGACACTAACCCAGAGTGGCACAGCAGACGGATCGGATGGATCGGTGAGCAGCACAAGCTTCACGTTCCCAGCCAACAGCAGCACCAATCAAACCGTGACCATTACGGTCAATGGCGATACCGATCTCGAACCGAGCGAAACGGTCATCCTAACGATAACCAGTGTCACGGGCGGCGACAATGCTGCGGCTGGCACGCCTAGCGTTTACACGCTCACCATTGCCAACGACGATAGCCCCAATGCATGGATCAATGAACTGCATTATGACAATGCTGGCAGTGATACGGGAGAATTCGTAGAAGTTAGCCTTCCGGCATCATTCACCGATCTTGCGAATATGGAGGTTGTGCTCTATAACGGGAGCAATGGCGAAACCTACGACAGTGCTCACGCACTGGATTCCTTCACACAAGGAGTGACTTCGAATGGCTTCACCCTTTACAGTAAAGCCATTAGCGGCATCCAGAATGGCCCTGACGGCTTAGCACTCTGCTATACGAGTGTCCTCATCTCCAGCGGAGGCGTGGCACAGTTTCTAAGTTACGAGGGTGCCTTTGCAGCAACCAACGGCTGTGCAAATGGGAGCACCAGCACGGATATCGGTGTAAGCGAATCGAGTGGCACAGCCGCTGGCGCTTCGCTTGGGCTTCAAGGTTCCGGAGACGACTACAGTGACTTTACATGGGCGACGTTTGCTGATGACACCCCAGGCGCTGTCAACGACGCGCAAGTGCTTCCCGTCGAGCTAACCGCGTTCGAGGCCATCGCATCTTCGGACCGCGTCACGCTAACATGGGCGACGGCATCAGAAACCAACAACGCAGGCTTCGAACTCCAGCAAGCCGCTGGCGATGGGGCTTTCCTTGCTACCGCTTTCATCCAAGGCTTCGGCACGACCCTGGAGGCGCAACGCTACGCGTACACCATCAGCAACCTCATTCCCGGGACGTATCGGTTCCGTCTGCGGCAAGTCGACTACGATGGCGCGTTTGACTACAGCCCAGAGGTCGAGGTCACGGTTGGCATTGTCCATAGCTTCCAGCTCTCAGAAGCCTACCCGAACCCATTTAACCCTTCGACAGTGTTTTCGGTGAGCGTCCAAGCAGTCCAGCAAGTGGATGTGGTCGTGTATGATCTGCTCGGGCGCCAGGTACAAACGCTGTTCTCTGGCGTACTCGGTGCGGGCGAGGCCAAGACGTTGACATTCGATGCCTCGCACTTAGCTGGCGGGATGTATTTGATCCAAGCACGTGGGAACGAAGTCATCCAGAGCCGGACGGTCACGCTCATCAAGTAGCACTTGCTTACGCCACACGACATGCGAAGCAGCTGGTCCGATCTTTTGGGCCAGCTGCTTTTTTATGGTTCGGTGGGAAAGCCGATTAGCCGAGCAACCACGGAAGCGCCTGCCCAGCGACCCAGAAGCCGATGAACGTGCCAACGGCATTGCCAAGCGCACCGATCAAGATGCCGGGCAGCACGAGGTCGGCGCGGCCGAGGCTGCGGGCGATGGCGAGCGCCGTGGTCCCGCCGCCGACGTTGGCCTGCGAGGCGACCATCGCCAGCTTGAGGTCGGCGCGGATGAGCCACGCGCCGACGAGGATGACGATGCCGTGGATGAGCACAACGATGGTGGCGAAGAGCATCAGCGAGACGCCGAGGCTGCCGATGCCTGCCAGCTTGGTGAAGTCGCAAAACGCCCCGATGACCGCAAGGAAGATGTAGACGGCGAAGAGGCCGAGCATCTTCGGGCCTTTGAGATGGATGACGAACGGGATTTGCGCCAGGATGAGCGCGATGGCGGTCAGGATGAGGATCGAGGGGATGGCTACGCCGAGGCTGGCGGTCCATGCAGCGAGCCCCTCGGAGGCCCACACCGTCGCGAGCCCAAGGAACAGCACCATTCCGAGATCGACCGGGTGCACGGCTTCTGTGTCTTCTTTGATGCCGAGCAGCACCTCGCCTCCCACCATCGAAAACGGACCCGGCGGCATGCGGCGCTTCCAGAACGTGCCCAGCACACGCGGCAGCGCCAACGTGATCACCATCCATGCTGCCGTCGCGATATTGTCGACGACGACCGCACCGCCAAAGCGTAAGCCATCGCGCATCACGTCGTAGTGCAAACCGACCGCGTTGAAGTTGATGCTTCCGCCGATGTACGTCCCGGCAAACATCCCGCCAATGGGCGCATACAGCTCGCCGATACTGGTTGGTCCGTTTACTGCCCACATCGCCACCAGCACGCCAATCGTCGTCCCGAGTGCCCCAATGAAGAACAGCGCAATCATCTTACTGCCTGCCTGGAGGCCATGCTA
>CAYYHN010000634.1:0-3380 GCA_964471245.1 uncultured Rhodothermaceae bacterium
GCGCTTCAAGACCGATGTGCAGCACAGCGTGCCTGGCCTTTCCTTCATCCGCCAACTCCGCCCAGTCCAGTACCGCTTCGCCCTCGATGGCCTTCGTGGCTTGATGACAACGGGCGCAGGGCTGGCCGATGCCTTGGCGGCGAAAGCGCAGGATTGGCAGACGGGCTTTTTGGCGCAGGACGTGGCTTCCGCAGCCGAGGCGTCGGATTTTGCCTTCAGCGGCGTGGTAGCGCCTGTGGCGGGGCGGCTCCACTACGGCTTGCGGTACGCCGAATTTGTGGTGCCCCTCACCCAAGCGGTAAAAGAACTCGACACCGGCACCCAAGCCCAGCGCACCGAAGTGGCATCATTGGCTGCTCGCATTGCGGCCCTCGAAGCAACCTTGCAAGACCAAGAAAGCATCCTGACGCAGCAACGCCATCAACTTGCCACCCAAAATGCCTTGCTGGACGCCTACGAAGCGTTGCTGATGCAACAGGTGCGCACCCAGCAAGCCACGACGCCAGAGACGGCTCAAGATGAGCGCTGAGCATTTCCCAACCCAAGTCGTGTCCAACTGGGTTGGGATGGAACGCTTGGATGGTTGGAGGGGATGGACAGAAGCAAAACGGCTTGCAGGCCTACTTTCCACCCCTTCCCTCCTATCCAACCCACAAAAGTTGAACGCACCTTTCGTTACACGACCTCTTCATCCTACCAGCCCTCTGTTTCTACCATGCTGCACGGATCTTCGCATAAAACCGGCCTCCTTTTCGTCTTGCTGCTCCTGTTCGTTGCATCGACCTCAGCACAGGTGGATGGCAGCAACTACCTCGCTGGCGACGAGGCAGGCACAGGCCTAACCTCAGGCGAGTTTAACACACTCGTGGGCGACTCTACAGGCTTTGCACTGACCAACGCAACTGACAACACCCTCTTCGGCTATAGGGCAGGTCGCAACCTCAGATCGAACGGTAATGTCCACCTTGGTGCTGAAGCAGGCTTGTTCGTCACATTCGAGAGCAGGCAGGTGCTGATCGGGTACCAAGCTGGGTACCAAGCGGATGCGAATGAACTAACCTACATCGGTGCACGTGCAGGCTACAACAGCGCAGCCTCGCCTCTTGATAACACGTTCGTGGGCCATGCTGCGGGTTGCGGGAATCGGACAGGTGACGACAACACCTACATCGGTTACCATGCCGGGTCTGGTCCCCTCAATGGCGTGTGTGATGCGGGCGAATCTGGTCGCCAAGGCAGCCATAACACCTTTGTCGGTAGTATGGCCGGGCACAACATCCAATCCACCGAAACATTTAATGGGCTTCGCAACACCGCGCTCGGCTCCCATGCTCTCATGAGCATCACCACCGGCTACCGCACTACCGCTGTGGGCGACTCGGCAGGGGTTGCCAACACCAGTGCGCATAATAACACCTTCTTAGGCCAAGCAGCGGGCGCCAACACCAGCACGGGCGTATACAACACGTTCGTCGGTGGACGTGCAGGGCTGGGCAACGACACCGGCGGAACCGGGGCCAGCCGCAACACCTATGTCGGCTTTGAGGCAGGCCGCTCGAACTATGCCGGTGAGGACAACGTCGGCATGGGCTTCCGCGCGGACTTCACCTCGAATGGCAGCAGCAGCGGCAACGACCGCAACGTCTTCTTGGGCGCCGACGCCTCGCTCGAAGGCAGCGGCACCGCTGGCATCGATAACAACGTCTTAGTAGGCTACAGCACGCGCTCTACCGTCAACCACGCCATCGCCATCGGGAGCAACGCCGATGTGACGGGCACCAACGGCATCGCCATCGGCAAAGACGCTGACCTCGACGCCGCGAACAGTGTCATCGTCGGCGCAGAGACGAGCAGCAGCGGGGCGAACAGCATTGCGCTCGGCTACCAAGCCAGCGTCACGGCTGCAAACGCCATCGCCATTGGCAACGGCACCACCGTCAGCGCCGCCAACGAGGCGTACATCGGCAACGTCGCCACTTCCTCGATTGGCGGCCTCGTCAACTGGACGGCCACCAGCGATGCGCGCCTCAAGACCGACGTGCAGCACAACGTGCCGGGGCTAGTTTTCGTGCGCCAGCTCCGCCCGGTCCAGTACCGCTTCGCCCTTGACGCCTTGCGTAATGAGACAACAGAAGGCACGGATTTGGACGCGGCGCTGGTATCCAAGTCACAGGCTTGGCAGACAGGTTTCTTGGCACAAGATGTCGCCGCCGCCGCACGTGCATCTGGTTTCGACTTTAGCGGGGTCGTCGCGCCCACAGACGGACGCGCTTACTTCGGCTTGCGGTATGCCGAGTTTGTGATGCCGCTTACTCAAGCCGTACAAGAACTCGACGCGGAAGCCCAGACGCTCGACACCGACGCTGAGGCTTTAGCTGCTCGTTTGGCTGCATTGGAGACGCTCGTCGCCCAACGTGCTGAAGCAATCACGCTACAACACGCACAATTAGCTGAGCAAGAAGCCCTCTTGGCACGCTATGAGGCACTCTTATCAGAGTATGATGGGTTGCCAACACCGTCTATCCAAGTGACTGCTGCACATGCTACAGGCGTGGAGCTTTCACCACAGAAGCCTGTGCCAACCGTGCCTCATCGGTAATCCACATCTGGGGCAACCTACGCCCTCGCTCACCTAGCGCTTCTGCCTTCGAAAAATGGAGCACCTTATGCGCCTTTTCAACATCATGGCTGGCATCTCCTATCCTGCGTTGATAGCCCAATTGAGCTTGCTCGCTGCTTGCAGCCTGTTCGCATCATCCATCTTTGCGCAGTCAACACCAGCCGCCGCCACGGCTAAGCATGCAACGGCCTTCGCTGGTGGCACGGTTGTTAATACAACAACGACCAATGATCAACACTATCCGTCGATCGCAACCGCATCCGACGGCACCTACGTCGTCGCATGGCAGAGCCAAGCCGAAGACGGCAGTGGCCACGGCGTCTACGCGCAACGCTTCAATGCAGACGGTTCGGCGAATGGAACGGCCTTCCTCGTGAACACCACGACATCCGGCAACCAACGACGCCCAGCCACGGCCATGCTCCCCGATGGGCAGTTCGCCATTGCATGGATGGACGACTCCACTGGCCTGTGGCGCATCATGTTCCAACGCTACGCCGCCGATGGAACGGCCGCCGGAAGCGAAACCACCCTCGCCAGCGGCACCGATGCCTTCAAATTTCCTACGCTGACGGCCACGGGCACCAGCACGTATGCAGCGGCTTGGCAACGCATCGCGGCCAATGGCGGGACGTTCGCCATCGAAGTCAACCGCCGCAGTGCATCCGATGGCAGCAGCCTGAGCACCCACACGCCAGCCTCCGGCAGTAGCTGGCTCTGCGCTCCAGCTCTCGCGGGTGCAACCGCCGATGACCGCTTC
>CAYYHN010000635.1:0-3378 GCA_964471245.1 uncultured Rhodothermaceae bacterium
CCATATGCAGAGCCGGGCAAGAGGGATTGATGCTTCCGGCAGGAGCCAGCGCTGCATCCGCAGTCATATTCAAGAAGCATATGGGACGGTATGGTGGGGGGAACCTGACCCAAGCAAATAATGGCTGCTCGCGCATTCGCCCAAATTGGACGAATAGGAAATATAACTTTGCTTTGCTCCATTGTCAATCAACCTAGCATGAAGCTCTGGCAGAGTGATGATGCTCTTTCGGGCAGGCGTGTATGAAAGCTTTTGCCAACATCATGCCAAGCCAGAATATCGAGGCGCGTTATCAGATAAGCGCTACCCCGGGAGGAATCGGCACACGTATAGTGATCTTTAGCCACTCGGTTCAACTGAATTGTGTCAATTGAATGTCGCGCGTGTTCGAGATCCATCTCAAAGTGGGATATTGGAGACTGGGTGTGGGCGCAAGGATTTATTGCTTAGCACACCCAGTCGTTCGGCCGTCTCAGTGGGCTACTAAGCCGTTGTGGCGGTTGCCAGCGTCTCCAGCGCGGGGATGTGTTGGCCGAGTTGGAAGATGGCGGCACCCCACGTGAGGCCCGAGCCAAAGGCGACCATTGCCAGCGTATCACCGGGTCGGATGCGGCCGGTCTCGAACGCCTCGCACAACGCAATCGGCACCGACGCCGCCGAGGTGTTGCCGTAGCGGTCGACGTTGAGCATCACCTTCTCGGCAGGCAGCCCTGCTTGCTTGGCGGCGTATTCGATGATGCGGGCGTTGGCTTGGTGGGGAATGAAGAGGTCGATGTCATCGAAGCCCAAGTTGGCTTGGCCAAGGGCCTGTTGCAGCGCGGCCACCATCGTGCGTGTGGCAAACTTGAAGACTTCGCGCCCGTTCATGCGCAGCATGGTCTCCTTGGCTTCGATAGCTTCGACCGTAGGCGGATTGGCTACGCCGCCCGATTTGACCATAATATGCTCCGCGCCCGAGCCGTCAGAGCCTAGCACAAAGCCCAATACGCCAGCCTGCTCGTCGGTGGCTTGCAACACGACGGCGGCCGCGCCATCACCAAATAGCACACATGTGGTTCGGTCCTCCCAGTCGAGGAAGCGGCTGATGAGCTCGGCCCCAATGACGAGGACCGTCTTGCAGGCACCCGTGGCGATGAACTGCTGCGCCGTCACCATCGCATACACGAAGCCCGTGCAGCCGACGGTCATCTGGAACGCGCCTACGTCTTTTGCGCCGAGCATGTCCTGCACTTGGCTGGAGACGGGCGGCATCAGGTAGTCGGGGCTGGAACTGGCGACGATGATGAGGTCGAGGTCGGTGGGGGCGACGCCGGCTTTGGCGAGGGCGCGGCGGCCTGCTTCGGTGGCCATCGTGGCTGTGGTCTCGCCTTCGCGCACGATACGCCGCTCGCGGATGCCGGAGCGCGTGCGAATCCATTCATCGCTGGTGTCGATGCGTTGGGCGAGGTCGTCGTTGGTCACAACTTGGTTGGGCACACAGGTGCCCCATCCGATGATGTTCGCGTGGTTCATGCGGTGTTAGCGGTGGTTTGGTGGTCGGAGCAGGCGGTTGGGCGAGCATATCTTTTACGAAATGCCTGCGTCATGGTTCTGGATGCTCTGCCTGCTACATCGCCTCCCTTGAAATCCTTGTGCACGCCGAACTCCCTTTCCTTGCGTTCGTTGCACGTTCCCATCCCGAAAAATCTTTCGCACCAACCGACGCAGGCTGCTCATGGAACCTACGTTCCAACCCGAATACCTCAAGCCCGAGGTCCCCGGCATCGCCATGAATTTCGACAACACGGTGTCGCTGTATCACGTGGTGCTACCCGAGGACACGTTCGAGAAAGCGGCCGCCGATGTGTTCGCCCTGCTCAAAGAAGCCCAAGAACGCTTCCCCGACTGGCCCCGCCTCTTCTTTGTCGACATCGCCGGGCACGAGGGCGAGCAGTATGGCTTCGACCAAGACTTCTTTGAGTTCCAGCAGGAGTTCTTCTTCGCGACCGCTGCGCACTTTGTGACGGCCTTCGAGCTTCCGGTGACAGGGCCGCTGCTTAATCCGAATCCGCAGCGTAATGATGTGCCGGATAGTTTGAAGATTGGCTGATGTGGCGCGCGGTTTTGCCATTTCTTGAGCTTGTCATCGTGCAACCTGCTAGCGGTCTGATGAGCTTTTGCCTCGTCTAATTAAGCAGGTTGTGTAGACTTACTGTTCTTTGGCTTGATCCAAAGAACCAAAGATCAAGACTGGACCCGCTGGGCCTGAACTGCGCTACGGCACGCGGGAATCATTGGAACTCGCTGCGCTCAGACAGCAATGATTCCTTTTTCGCGTCCCTTCGCTGCGTTCCGGGCGGCCCAGCAGCTTAGGTCGGAGCAGCTTAACTCCAGTGTGGATCTTCATGACGCTGTGTTAGATGCACACGCCCACACGCCCTTTCTCTCAATTCCCCCTTTCCCCTCTCGTGAGCGCAGCGAACTCCCATCCCTCTACCCTCCCACCCGCTCTTGCCCGTAGGGTAATCCCACCCACGCGCAGTGAGCCCCCATCCTCGTCTGCAGAGGCGATCCCATTCACACCGCCCCCCTCCACGTACTCACGCCTGCGTCGAGCGAAACACGTACCGCTTGTTCAGCCAGAGCAGCAGGGCTGGGGGCAGCACGAGCAGGCAACTCGCGAGGGCGGCGTAGAAGATGTTGGCTTCGTTGACGTAGTCGTACACCTTAATCGGCAGCGTCTGCACCTTGCCCGCGCCAATGAGCAGGGTGAGGCCGTACTGGAACCACGAGATGAGGAACGTTTGGAAGAAGCAGATGAGCAGCATTGTCTTCGAGATGGGCAGCAAGACGTGCCGGTACGCCTGCATCGGCGAGCCGCCGAGGGTGTAGACGAGGTCTTCGAGGGCGCGTACACGCTGCGTCCAGAAGGCGCTGAAGAACACGATGGCAAAACCATACGCGAACATCGTCTGCCCCACCATGACGCCCAGCACGTTGCCCACCAGCCCGGCTTTGAGGTAGAGGTACATCAGCGTCGTCCCAAGGATGACGGGCGACATCACAAATGGGATGTAGGCAAGGAACAGCAGTGCATTGCGGCGCGGATGGTACGCCATAAACCGCCCCGTGACGTATCCCGCGAGCGTCGAGCACAGCGCCACCACCGTCGAGACGCTGAGCGAAAGCAGCAGGCTGGCCCCAAGCGCCGTCGGCCCCGTGAGCATCCGCTGCCACAAATCAAGGCTGACCGCTTCAGGCAGCAGGCGCGGGAATGGCCACGCCTCGGCGAGCGAGAGCAGCAGTAGGTAGATGAAGGGGAACAGGCATACGCCACCAACTACAAGCGCAAGCAGGCGACGCGCCGTGTGTGACGGGGTGGTATATGTCGCAGCCGTA
>CAYYHN010000636.1:0-3376 GCA_964471245.1 uncultured Rhodothermaceae bacterium
CGATGGTTTTTGGCTTTTCCCTAGCATTTTTGGTGCTCCATCCGGTGCGCCTGAGCCTCATTCAGCGCGAACAAGCTGGTGCGCGCGAGGCTGCTTACACGTTTGTCCCGGATAAGCCCGCATGGGTACGTACCAAACGGTAGCGTCAAAAGAATGGGGGCCGTACCTATCCCCACAACAGGCCGACCCCCGCATCCCTCTTGCAGTGCGACGTTGTAGAAAAGTCGCAGAGATGTCTTGCTATCTATAGCGTAAAAGTGGCCCACAATGCGCCATGCCTTGCCGAAAAGATTGGGGCTCGGCTTCAAAAGCCTCTAGGCAGCCCACGCTTGAAGCTCCCACGCTTCGGTCGGCTTCATGAGGGGGGACACGTTTGTGTGAAATGCTAAGGCTAAGAGTTCGACGGCGCGGTACAGACGTGGGCCGGGGCGGTTGAAATAGGCATTCCCATCAAAAGAGACCACAGTGCCGTTCTGCACGGCACGCAGATCATGCCAGCCGCTGCGCTCAGTGAGATACGGGGCGTCGCGTTCGGTCGCGTCGAGGTCAAATCCGCAAGGAATGATGGCGAGGTAGTCCGGGTCAGCGGCTTTGATGTCTTCCCACGTGATGTATGCCGAGCGTGCACCGCTTGTGCTGGTCAGTGCATGAAGGCCCGCTTGGGCTGCTACGTCGGGCATCCAGTGCCCTGCTGTCATCAGCGGTTCCATCCATTCGATACAGACGATCGTGGGAAACGTGCTGATGGCGCTCGTACGTCGGATTCCGAGGTGCTCGTGAAGCTGTTTGAGGCGTCGCTCTCCCTGCATAATGACGTGCATCGCTTCGCTGATTCGTCCGGTCGTCCGGCCAAGACGCAGCGCCGTATCGAGCACTTGCTTCATCGACATCGGCTCCATCGAGAACAGCTTGGGGCGATTTCCCGTCCAGTCGGCAAGTGTAGCTTCAAGGGCGCTGAGGGAGACGGCGCAGACATCGCACAAGGCTTGTGTGACGATGAGGTCGGGCTGCAACGCTTTTAACTGCTCAAGGTCCACTTCGTACAGACTGAGGCCACGCTGCAACATGCCTTTCACTTGGCTATCGATGACGGCAGAGTCGGTAGCGTCGAGGCGGGGGGCGCTCGTGAGGACGGGCACGTCGGCTACGTCGGCGGGGTAGTCGCACGCGTGTGATCGGCCGACAAGGGCGTGGCGTAGACCGAAGGCACAGAGCCATTCTGTGGCAGCAGGAAGCAATGAAACGATGCGCATGAGATAGGCCTCCTCGGCGAGTAAACGGGGCTCGGACATCATGCTGAGGCCGCTTAAACGGTGTGCGTACCCTTTGCTTGCTTCCGTGACTGCCTTACCTCCCAAGGACTACTTTGCTCCACGAGTTGTGTGAAAAGCGCTATAGAGGCGTCAGAATGTGCTGTTCTGACGAGACGACCAGGTAACATTGACGCTGTTTACTCAGCATAAAAAAGGGCATACACCGTTTGGTGTACGCCCTTTACCGTACAGCATGTACGTAGTAGGTCGAACTCGTTGTATTACACGGCATTAGCGACCGGCACAGGCGTCAGCCAGCCGTAGGGGTCATTGCCGCCCTTGACGATGTCGAAGAAGGCTGCTTGTAGCTTTTCCGTGATCGGACCACGCTTGCCTGCCCCGATGGTGTATTGGTCGACTGAGCGGATCGGCGTCACCTCGGCGGCAGTCCCCGTGAAGAACAGTTCGTCGGCGATGTAGAGTGCCTCGCGTGGCAACCGCTTCTCTTCGACGGTGTAGCCCATGTCTTTGGCGATGGTAATGATGGCATCGCGCGTGATACCGGGCAGGATCGACATGGCGACCGGCGCGGTGTAGATGACACCGTCGCGGATGACGAAGAGGTTCTCGCCGCTACCTTCGGCTAAATAGCCGTCGGTGCTGAGCATGATGCCTTCGGCGTAGCCTTTCAGCACGGCGTTCATCTTGACGAGCGAGGCGTTCAGGTAGTTGCCGCCTGCTTTTGCCATAGCCGGGAAGGTGTTCGGAGCCATGCGGTTCCACGAAGCGACTTCCACGTCCACCCCATTTTCCAAGGCTTCATCGCCAAGGTAGGCGCCCCAATCCCACACCGCGATAGCGGTATCCACGTCGTTCTTAAGCGGGTTAACACCCAGTGAGCCCATGCCACGGAATACGACGGGACGGATGTAGCACGAGGCTAAGCCGCTGTCGGCGATGGTTTCTAGCATGGCGTTTTCCAGTTGCGCTTGCGAGTACGGGATCTCCATGCGGTAGATGTGCGCCGAGTCGACCAAGCGACGGGTATGCTCTGGGAGGCGGAAGACCGCCGAGCCTTTCTCTGTCTTATAGCACCGGATGCCTTCGAAGACGGACGAACCGTAGTGAACCACGTGCGAAAGGACGTGGATTTTTGCGTCTTCAAACGGGATTAACTCCCCGTTAAACCAGATCTTGTGCTGCATAGGTCACGCGTGGAAATTTAGGGTGAAGCCAGAGATGGCTTGAAAAACTCAGGACGCGCTAATAAACAACCTTCCTGTCTATTGTACCAGGGAAGATTTTTAGAAGCTGGAAGCGCTTCGAGCAAGGGCGCGCCCGCGGCCCAACTTCGTGTGCCAGCCATACTTCGCAATCGTCCACAGAATCTTGTACGATGCTTTGATCGTGCCTTTCACGGTCCCGGTGATCTTGGAGACGCCGACACGCTTACGGTAGGACACGGGCACCTCCGTGATGCGCAGCCCAGCGACCGCGGCCTTGATCTGCATCTCGATGGTCCAGCCGTACGTCTGGTCTTCCATGCCAATGGCCATCAGGTCGGCAAAGCGGATGGCGCGGAAGGGGCCGAGGTCCGTGTAGCGCACGCCCCAGAGCCAGCGCATCAGCGTGCAGGCAAGGCGGTTGCCGAACAGCGCTTGTGGGAGCATCGCGCCCGGCTCACGCTCTCCCGTCATCCGCGAGCCAATCACCATGTCGGCTTGGTTTTCGAGGATGGGCGTCAGCAGCAGCGGCATCTCATTCGGGTAGTCGCTGTAGTCGCCGTCGAGGAAAACAATCACGTCGGGTTGCTTCGTCGCGGCATAGGCAATGCCACGTAGGCACGCGAAGCCGTAGCCTTGTTGCTGCTCACGTACGACGGTCGCTCCAGCAGCCTGCGCGTTAGCCTCGGTCTCATCGGTCGAGGCGTTGTTGACCACCACCACCTCATCGACCAAATCCTTCGGGATGTCGCCAATGACGGAGCCGATGGAGCGGGCTTCGTTGAAAGCAGGGATGATGACGATGGTTTTCATGAGGCTGTTGGTTGTTGGCTGTTGGCTGTTGGCAAAATAGCTGAACGTGTTTTCAGTAAACAAACCGCGCCAGATGTTACGTGGACT
>CAYYHN010000637.1:0-3373 GCA_964471245.1 uncultured Rhodothermaceae bacterium
GCTTGCAAACAGCGGAAGACCTCATCAAGCTTGCCCTTCGCGAAGCATAAAGCCTAATGTAGGCCGATGGCCTGTATTTCGGGTTGTATGAGACGAAGCATCAAGCTGGGGCAGGTAGGTTGGCAGTTGAGTTAAACGGCGAGATACGCAGCAGTTTGACGGCCCAAGGTGAGTTTGGTCCTGTATTTGTTATGGGATATATCGTCACCAAAGTCCCCGTCATCTTTGTTGCAGAGATCTTCCATGTTACCCGAGTGGAAAAGTATTTCCAGTCTTGGCCCTCAAGCCCTGCCCCCGACGCCCGAATTGTCGGATGTAGCCATCGCTGAGATTGATAGCCGAGGTCGCGTATGCAATGTAAATCAACTCGGCATACGTCATTGGGGCTGGGAAGCGGGCATACAGGTGCCTGAAGACCTGTTAATAGCGCTCCAAGGCCTGCAACCGCGTACATCGCAAGTGTTGCCCATCAAGATTGGTGGACTGTATACGCTGGGTACACAGATCGGGATGGGAGGCGGCTGGATGGTAATGGGTTATGCCGCCGAAGAGGAGAACGATGTGCCAGAGCATGTGCACGAATTTAAGTCCCTAATTGAGAATATTCCCGTTTTGATCCTACGCATGGATCTCGACGGAACCGTCCGCTATGTCAACGACGAAGCCGAGGCAATGACCGGGCATACGCCTGCGTCGATCCAAGGCGAACGCTTCTGGCATGCTGTCGTCCATACCGACGATACGTGGAAGCTAGAGGATGCACTCCGCCGCGTGGCTACGAACGGAAACAGCACAGCGACCATTCGTTACCAGACGCCCTACAACCAGTACCGCTACGCCGAACTTCATCTGTTTCGTGTCGAAGTTGACGGCCGCAAGCTTCTTGAAGGCGTCGGGTTCGACGTAACTGAGCAAGCAGATATCGACGAGGCGCTTTTGCACAGTGAGGTGTTCTACCGCACCTTTCTTGAGCAAAGCCCCGTTGCAATGATTCACCTCGATGCAGACGGCCAGGTAATCTTTGAGAACCACTTGTTCCGCCAGATTGTGGGTGAGTCGGTCGATGACGCATGGATTGGTCACACGATTGGTGATATTTACGGGTTAGATACAACGCTTGCCCCACGCATGGAGCGTCTGTTAGCGGTTGGGGCAGGATTCCAAGATGTCGAGGCTGCTTACCAAGGCGCAGGCGACCAGCGCTTGGCACAGGAACTCCTTTTTCACGGCGCACCCATTTGGGGCAGCGAAGGCACCATTGCTGGTGCTGTGCTCGTGGTGCGGGACATCACCGAGCAGAAGCGTCGTGACCGCGAACTGACGCTGCGCCAGCGGTACAGTGCCGCCGAAGAAGCACTCCGCAAAGCCGCCGTCGAAGACCCCGATGAAGCCGCTTTCTTACAAGAAGCTGCTCGCATTTTGGGCGAAACAACTGGGGCTGAACGCCTCCACATTTTAGGGCATATGCCTATCGATGCACGCTGTGTGAGCCGTGTGACATGGGTCGCCAAGCCGGGGCATATTCCCGCAATCGATCTAAACCTAAATGACAGCCCAGCCCTACGTAAGCTGACGACGACCCAGTCGGCACTGCATGCGCTACGCTATGAGGCCTTGCCGCCTGTTCTTCGCTTGCTGGATCAGACCGATGCCCGTGAGGCAATCTGGGCTCCGTTCTACGAACCTGGACAACTCGGCGGCTTTGTCGTCTTCGAACAACTAGGCGCTATTCCTGCGCAGGTGGCACATTGGGTGCCAGCCGAACGGCTGCGGATTGAGCAACTCGTGAGCGTTTTTGAGACGTTGTGGGCGTGGATTCAGGTAGGTAATCGCTACCGCCAGACGGTCTCGACAATCGACGATGCGCTGTTTAACTACACGTTCAATAACGACGCCTCACGCCGCTATTTATTTGTCACCGATCAGGTAGATATGCTGACGGGCTACCTTGCCGACCAAGTGGTCGCACCAGGGCAGCACGCAATGAATTGGATCGAAGAACTGGTTCATCCTGAAGATCAGCCCTTGGTACGTGCTCACGACAAGACACTTCAGATGGGGCACGAGAGTCGGATAGTCTATCGTATTCTTCATCGCGATGGCACCATTCGTTGGCTGCGCGAGCGGGCTACGCCATTGTATGAAGGCAGTTCGTTCCTGACTGTGCGCGGCATTCTGACGGATGTGACCGAGCAGAAGGCTGCTGAGGAAGTCTTGCTCAAGGCCAAAGCCGAAGCCGAGACGGCCAACCGTCTGAAGACAGCCTTCATCGCTACAATGAGCCACGAAATTCGCACGCCACTCGGTAGTGTGAACGGCTATGCACAACTGCTCTCGACTGAGATGCAAGAATTGCAAGAGCGCTTTGGTCAGGCATTGCCGCCACAGTTTATTGAGTTTGCCGACGCGATCCACGAACGCTCGACACATTTGCTCACGCTAATTAATGACTTGTTCGAGTTGTCAAGCTTGGAGATGGGTTCGGTCGCGTTGCAACGGATTGCGATCCCCATGCACCGACTCATCGAGCGCGTAGCCGGGCAGCATGCCGAGGCGCTAGCAGAGAAAGGTGTAGCGTTGGATGTGGATGCGGGCAATGGGCACCTGATGGTGCTAGGCGATCCGCGCCGCATCGAGCAAGTGCTCCAAAACCTTGTCGCCAACGCGGTCAAGTTCACGGACCAAGGTCGCGTGCAAATACGTGCCCATCAGCGTGCCGCTGAGGTGGTCGTTGAGGTAGCTGACACGGGCATTGGCATCAGCGAAACACACCTTGAAAACCTGTTTACCCCCTTCGCCCAAGAAGAGGACTGGATGAATCGCCACTACGAAGGTACAGGCCTTGGTCTGACGCTCGTCAAGCGCTTGGTTGACTTGATGGGAGGGCGCATCGAAGTGGAGAGTCAGAAAGGCCAAGGTTCCCGTTTTCGTGTCTTCCTGCCAGCGTCACGTGGAGCACATGCACGACCACGCGATACCCGTCATAGCCGTGGGTTGGGCCTAGACGCTGGGTGGTAAGCCGTATTTATTCTACGGCTACCGTGACGAAAACATTCGATGCCACTTCATAGCCGAGGATAATTTGTCCTGAGTTAAGCTGAATAGTAAGTGGGCCATTGAATGGTGCGCATGCTAAAACCTTCACCTTGATACGCGGCATCAGGCCAATCTTTTCAAGATACGTAAGCATCTCTGGGTCGCCGTCAGAGACATATTGCACAAGAACATGTTGCCCTGGTTCGGTTTGTGCCAAGGGCTTGCTAGCAATCGTGGCAATCTCGCCATCACGCGTGGGAATGGGATGCCCATGTGGATCGTGAGTGGGAAAGCCCAGCATCTCGTCGATCTTGTTCTCGAATTCCTCTGAAATATG
>CAYYHN010000638.1:0-3370 GCA_964471245.1 uncultured Rhodothermaceae bacterium
TCACGTCTTGTGCTCCATTTTCCATGACCGATACCGTCCGCATCGCCCTGCTCCAACACCAGACACCGCAGGTTGCTGCACAAATGTACACAATTTGGCAGCGTTCATACCGCATCGAGGCCGAGTTGCTTGGTGCCACCGACTTCCCACCCCTGCGCCGCACCGCCGTCGATCTCCAAGGCAGCACGAACGCCTTCTGGGGGTGCTTTGCCGATGATACATTGGTCGGCGTCCTCGAATTAGCAACGGTAGACGCGACGACCCTCCATATTCAGAGCCTCGTCGTGGATCCCGACCATTTTCGCCGAGGCCATGCACGTCGCCTCATGCAGCATGCCATCGATCAACCCGACTGGACCACACTATTCGTCGAGACCGGGGCCGCTAATGTGCCAGCGATCACGCTTTATGAACGCTTGGGTCTGACGTTGACCGACCGCTGGATGACCGACCACGGCATCGAGAAGGTGCGGCTGCATAGACAGCGAACTGCACCGACAGTATAGTAGGCGAATCATCTGGAGCATAATAGCAGCATTTGTTAAAGGTGAAATACTATTTATATAGTATGGTGTGGCTGTACAACTGTATGGACGCACCGAACCACCCCGCATGCATAATCTCAAGATCACCCTTCGCCACCTTCGCAAGCACAAGGGCTACAGTCTTCTGAACATCACCGTCTTAGCCGTCGGGCTGGCGTGCTTTGGGCTCATTGCCATGTTCATCGCCCACGAGATTAGCTACGACCAGCACATTCCGGGTGCCCAGGACATCTACCGGGTCACCTCGAAGGGCCGGGGCCTCTCAGTAAGTAGGGAGCCGCAGCCACTACGCCCCATCAAGCAGACCCCAAACGTACTGGCCACGCAGTTGTTGCCCAACCTACCAGAGTTGGTCGCCGCGACCCGCATTGATCCGGACATGCATGTCGTGACGACGGACCGGGCCCAAGGGCACGAGGAGCACTTTTACCAAGCTGATCCTGCGGTGATGGACGTGTTCTCGCTGTCGCTTCTATATGGGGACCCGGCGACGTTGTTCGCCGAACCCAACAACGTCGTACTGACCCGTGCGATGGCGGAAAAGTACTTTGGAGATGCCAACGCCATCGGGCAAACGCTGTATGCGGCGCAGAACATCATTGGCGTGCAGATTGGAGCAGGCGTACGCGGCGATGCCTATACCGTGAGTGGCGTGATAGAGAACTACCCCGCAACCACGACCGTCGCCTTCGATTTTCTCGTCCCGATCAAAAACGACAACCCCGACAGTTGGGATGAACTCCGGTACTTCACCTATGCTCGCCTGCAAACTGGTGCTTCACCTGACTCCCTCAATGCCAAACTGGTGGCGTCGTACCTAGAGGGCAAGCCTGCCCGAGGTTTTTCGAGCATGACCGACTTTCAGTGGGAGCGCCTGCCTGACATCTACTTTGAGTCGCCTTGGGGCGGCGAGAACGGCAAACAGAGCGATCGCCAGTACCTGTACATCTTCCTCTCAGGGGCCTTGCTGCTCCTGCTGATCGCTGGCTTGAGCTATACGAATCAGGCGTTGGCGTTGGCGCTGACACGTACGCGTGAAGTGGCGCTGCGCAAAGTGGTCGGGGCCTCGCGTTTCCAGTTGGTTCGGCTCTATTTCATGGAGGCTCTCGTGATGGTGGTCCTCGCTACCGCTATGGCTATTGGGCTGATGGTGCTCGCGCTGCCGCTCTTCAATGAGTTGGCAGGTAAGACTCTTACCTTCGACCTCTTGCCTGTAAATCGGGAAACCCTCTTGGTGCTGGGCGGTGGGTTGCTCGCGATCAGTGTACTCGTCGGGGCGTATCCTGCGCTGTTTCTGTCGAAGTTCTTACCGATCGATGTGTTGATGCATTGGGGGCGCGGGGGCACATCGGCTGTGTGGTTGCGACGGAGCCTCCTCGTAGTTCAAGCGGCGTTTGCGATGGGATTGGTGATGCTGTGCGTGGTGTTATACCAGCAGATGACGTTTATCCAAGAAAAGAATCTTGGCTTTGAACAGGCTAACCTCGTAGCGATTCGGTTGGAGACGGACGTCCGCCCCCAATCGGCCGCGCTTAAGGAAGAGGTGTTGGCGCAGCCCGGCGTATTGGCGGCCACACGTACCTCTGGCATTCCCGTTGTGCCCGAGCGGTACCTGTACGGTAAGTCGGATGAAGACCCTAACCCGCGGGCGCTCCATCGTATCTACGTCGACGAGGACTTTCTAGCGACGTTTGATATCGCCTTGGTAGATGGGCGTAACTTCGAGGCGACCGACCGACCGGGTTCGCGTGGCGCAGGGATCAAGTCGATTGTCAATCAGACCCGTGCAGCGGCTTTTGAGGACGGGATTGCTGTCGGCCAACCCCTCGTGGAGCGCGGACGAAGTGAGATTATTGGTGTGATGGAGGACTTCCATTTCGCCTCGCTCCACCAGCAGATCCGGCCTTTTGCCATCCAGTTCTCCACCCGCAACCCAAGCTATCTGACGGTCCGCCTCGCGCCGGGCAGCACCGCCGCGACCCTTGAGCTGCTGGCGGAGACGTACGAACGTGTTGCGCCTGGCGAGCCGTTTAGCTTCTTCTTTCTGGATGACCGAATCGATGCGCTATACCGCGCCGAGCAGCGGATGACCGACATCATGATGCTCTTTGCAGGGTTGCTGTGTAGCATTGCCCTCCTCAGCCTCACATCGATTGTGGCCTTCAGTGTGACACGTCGCACGCGCGAGATCGGCATCCGGAAGGTGCTGGGGGCCAGCGTAACGCGGCTCGTTGTGCTTTTGGGCCGTAGCTTTAGTTTGCAAATGGCAATCGCGATCGCTTTGGCTGCACCTGCCGCCTACTACTTGGCTGATCAGTGGCTCATGAACTTCGCCTATCGCATCGAACTCAATAGCCATCTGCTGGCGTGGTCAGCTGGCGGTGGTTTGCTGACCATGTGGCTCGTGATTGGCCTCCGAACACTACGAGCAGCCTTGATGAACCCCGCCGAGGTGCTTCGGGTGGAATAGATACAATGGGTAGGATAGAGCGCCCGATTTACAGCCCAAATGCCAGTGCAGCATAGGCGTTGCGGCCGAGGCTCGGTAGATTGCCAAAGCTGAGGTGCTCGTGGTACAGCGTGTCGAACACATTCTCGACGCCGAGCTTGAGGTCGAAGCGCGGGCCTAGGTCGACGCTGCCGCGGGCGTTGAGGACGAAGTAGCCGTCGGTGCCGTCTTCGTCGGCGACGATGCGGGCGACGCGGTTTTGCGGCATCGCCATGCGGCCTTCGAGTTCGCCCCACCACTTAGTCTGGTTGTAGCGCAGGCTCACCAACCCGGAGAGCGGCGGGATGAGGAACATCGGCTCGTCGACTTCGAGGTT
>CAYYHN010000639.1:0-3370 GCA_964471245.1 uncultured Rhodothermaceae bacterium
CCTTCGATTGTGCCACCCAAGAACGGCTGGCGCTTCCAGTAGTCGATGGTACCAGCTATGGTGAGACCTCGCTTCCGAAAGGCCTGTTCGTCATGCACGCTGCAATAGACGGGAATGCTCTTGCGTGTCAAGAAGCGCACGCCCGCGTCGTCGAGGTGGTCGGGATGCTTATGCGTGATGAGGGCATGTGTGACGCGCTCAAGGATTGTAGTTGCCGACTCGGGGAGCGACACAATGGGATTCTTCTGGGCTGGGAAACGGAAGAACGTAAACGTCGGCATCGAACCCTTCTTACCTAGCATCGGGTCGATGAGGAGCACCACATCCCCGGCTTCGAGGATCATCGTGGCATTACGGAGGTGGTGGATGTTCATAGGCATACCAAAGGCATTGGTTTGTTCAGTACGTTACCGGTCGTAAGCGTAGAGTTTAGTGATCGACACGATGTACCACATACTCGCCAGTCTCCAAGCTGATCACAAAGATTCCTTTCGGCGCGGACCGATTTCCTTGGCTCCCTATCATACCGCCTATCATACCCAATCCAAGTCCAGCCAATAGCCTGAAGGGAAAGGCAATCGATTCACCAATACACGACCTCGAATTACATTCGCGACCAAGAAAGGCTAGTCCAACGCCAGCACCCAAGCCTAGCAAAAGGCCAATCGAGCCCGGACTTGTTTCGGGTAGCATACGAAATGATTCAAGGTCACGTATTGCAACCGACGAGGGATGATCTGCACTTGACCGAACAGGCGTGAACGATGTACTGTCACGCCTGAAAACCAGCTGCTTAACCGTGTACGTTTCTCCTGTAGTGAGGGTAAGTTCAACGTGTTGATTGTACGTAAGCCGTGTGACTTCGTAGAGATCCAAAACATCCGGAATGTTCTTGTGCGGCTGCGATGTTGCGCATCCACTGAGGAGGACCGATATCATGACTACACAGATGCGCACTATCACAAGTCTATCCAAGCTTTTTTGATCACAAAAGAGTTGTGTTGCTGCGTATTTGCAAGAGCTACCCGGCTTTCTAAATCACGAAGCTCCCAACTAGGCGCACGGACACAAAACCAGTCACCATCTCCTTCTGCTGAAGCTACAAGGGCGACATGAAAAGATCCGATCCTTGCCGAAAAAGATACCAGTCCACCGAATCCATACGGGTCGTGGCGTAGGGACCTGACATCCAAGAAAGGCCCAGCATCGCGTTCATCAACATAACCTTTTCGCGGGTGCCATGTATCTCCTAAGCGCAGGTCGCGAATCGGATCATCGTCGTGGAATAATTCAAGAAGATGCTTGAGCGAATGCACCTTGATCCACCATGAGGAGTGTTGCATAACCACGTGCCTAAAACGTATAACCTACACTCAGATAGTAAAACCATTCGTTGGTGTCGGTGCGGTAAGCAACCCCATTGGAGACGGGTCCATAGGGTGTGCGCAGCGTGAAGGTAAGCGCCCCAGAGCGAGCTTCTTCGATATCCACTAACGTTTGGGCTTGGGCATAATTGACTTCTGTAGAAAGGATGAACACGTTCCCCGGATGCCACCGCAACCCTAAGGTGCCAACTCCTACGGATGTCGCCGTCCACTCGTGCGGGCGCAGGCCGGGCATGGCAAATGTTTGTGTGGCAAAGTCGGGACCTCCGCTGAAGCCGCCCACGAACAACAACGCCCCCCAGTAATAATCGCCGATGAAGTAGGGCACTGCCCCCTCTGGTTGCATTTCCGTCTCTGCTGGCAACGTGCCCATCCCGCTGGGGATCGCACCTCCTTCTAAGCGGATGTAGGTCGTCAGCGCAGGGAGCGTGGGTAGATAGCCTGCTAGGCGCACCAACGCGTGGGAGGGCCGTTCGGTTTGCGTGGTACAGCAATCGTTAAGGTTTGCCCATACGGGCTGGCGATAGCGTGCAGTGAGCCGGAAGCCACGCACCGGAATCGTTGCGTTGTCGCGCGTGTCGTAATCCAGCGCAGCCTCTGCACCTGCCAAGAAACCGTCTTGGTTGAGTTCAGCAGTGACATACGCTTTTCCATAACCCAGTGCTTTGATGGCGAGGTTTCGGGTAGGCTGAAAGGAAAACCCAGCAAAGCCCGTCGCTTCATCTACGATCTGTGTGCCGACACTGAGGCTGTCTTGATACCGCCGATACGGCAAACGTTGTGCTGTAATGCCAAAGCTAAAGGACTCTAGTCGGCGGCTTGGCAGGGAAATGGCTAAGCGGAGATCTGCCTCTAGGAACTCGCCCACATGTGCAGCAAACCTAGCATAGCCACCGGGATACCGATGCCGTGCCTCCAACGTTGCGGCCAGTGCATAATGTGCGTCATACCGAATGCCCAGGCCCACCCAGTTTTCACGGAGAGGGTCGGCTTCCAGCACAACAGCCGTCCGCCCGGCTTCTGTTGGGGCGAGGCGATACGTAAGACGCCGATAGGCTCCGGTAGCGAGCTGCTCATCGAGACGTGCCTCCAGCGTGTGCAACGAGAGGGGAGTCCCTACATCGATACCTACGCGGCGTGCGAGCCGCCGACTTCGCCACGACGAAAGGCCTTCTACGCGGATAGTGTCCACGACTAATTCCGGAACGGGCAAGCGCTGCGGACGCTGTGCTGCCTGCTGAGGCGCGCCGGTAGTTTCTTGCTTTTCCGGTAGCCGTGAGAGGATAGCCGGCATCGCGGCTTCGGCGGCCCGTTCGCCTTCGGCAATGGTCTGCGCGACATCATCAAAAGCCGCCATACTGGTGGTGATATCGGGTGCAATCAACACGTCGGCGTGCTCGAACTGGGCCGCCGCACTGCTACGCCGATAAATGTTCATCGTCTGTTCCAAGACGCTAAACGCCGAGACACGCTTGCCAGCCTCATTGCTTGGTGCGCCGGTAAACACTGCGATGATGAGGTCGCCGCCTAGCGTTTTTGCTTCAGGTACCGGAAGGTTACGTACCACACCCCCATCGGTATACAGTTGCCCATCAATTTCAACGGGCGCAAAGACGCCCGGAATGCTCATACTCGCCAGAACAGCATCGCGTAGGTTTCCCGAGGCAAACAGCATCGGCTCGCCCGTGTAGAGGTTGGTGCCAACGCAACCAAATGGGATGGGCAGATCTCGAAAGTCGGTGATCAACTCGCCGGGAGCCAGCAACTGGCCGAGTAACCGCTGAATGGGCTGGGCATCCATTAAGCCCGCAGGAAAGTCGAGCCGTGCGCCCCAGATGGGTAACGTGAACAGCAAATGGTCTGCTTCGCGGTTGGGCGTGGCATAGCGGAGCCGTTGCGAATCGAGGGGGAAGAGCGCGTCCCAGTCTTGGGCTAAGACCAACGCTTCAATTTCGGCCGCCGAGTAGCCCAAGGCATACAAGGCC
>CAYYHN010000640.1:0-3368 GCA_964471245.1 uncultured Rhodothermaceae bacterium
TGCGTGCGCGCTGAAGCGAAGGCACTCATGGTGATTGCTCATCCGTAGTAGCTTAGGCGCGGGCATCCTGCAAATAGGCCTCGACGACCTGAGCGCGAGGATGCTGATCGCCAAACGCTGCACAGACGAGCCGATGCGCCCGTTCTAGCAACGGCACCGCCTCATTCACGCGCCCCTGCGTGAGGTACAGCACGCTGAGGTTGGTTAGCGTGGTGGCCACATCGGCATGCTCGGCGCCTAGGATGGCTTCTTTGATAGCGATGGCTTCGGCGAACGCCTGCTCGGCATCCTCCAAGGCACCAGTAGACATCGCCAGCTGCCCCAAGTTGTTGAGGTTGACCGCCACATCGCGATGCAACCGTCCGAAATGCTGCGTGAGCCCATCAATGGATGCCTCGTACAGCGCCTTAGCCTCTTCGACTTCGCCTGCACCATCCAGCAGCGAAGCTAGTTGCGAGAGGAAGAGGGTCGTGGTCGGATGATCGGGGCCGAAAGCCTGCTCGTGCAAGGCCAAGGCTTTACGAACGTACGGCACGCCTTCGGCATACTTCCCACGCCCGTGGAATACGCCACCCAAGTTGTACCATACAGAAGCTAGCTCAGGATGATCGATGCCGTACGTGGCTTCTAGGACGGACTTGGCCTGCTGGTAGTACGTCCACGCCTCGTCATACCGCGCCTGGTACTTCATGTTGACGCCCAGCCCCAACAGCACAGAAGCCGTGTCCAGATGGTCGTCTCCAAACCGCGAGGTGGCCAACTGGAGCGCCCACCGCTGCTGCGTCTCCGCTTCGTTATAATGCCCGCTGAGCCGCAACGCCTCGCCATAGCCTGAGATGCTGTGAATCAAGATGCGCTCTACCGCCTCGGGCAGGGCGGCTCCACCCGTCACCAAGTCACCCTCATCGAGGCGTGGGCGATACGGACGGAGCAACGTCGTCAGGGACTCGACCGCTGCTGTATAGTACGCGATGGCCGCATCGGACTGGCCTTGCAGGATACAGACTTCGCCCAGCTTGTTGCGGACGTTGCAGGCGTCAGGCGTGCTCTGCTGCTCGGGCTGTGCAAACCACTGGAGCGCCCGTTCGAAGTGCACAACCGCTTTGTCGTAGCAACCATCGGCTTGATATGCCTCGCCGAGTTCAACGTGGGCACACGCCACCGCATCGTGTTCTCGACCAACCTGTGCGATCAGTGACGCCAGGTGTACGTTCAATTCATCGATGATCTCTGTGCGAGATGGTATCGCGGTCATGTCAGATGTCATAGAATCGGGCTTGATGGGTTGATGCGGCTCATGTATCTGGAGAAACGCAGTTTTCTGCTCCGAGAGATCGTACCGAAGGGTTGAGACTTCGAATTATTTGCGGTAGTGTACCTATGCCCCCTCTCACCCGTTGGCCCGACCTTCATGCCACACGACATCACCCGGCTCCTGATTGATGTGCGCCACGGCGAACCGCACGCCATGCAAGACCTGTTTCCGCTGGTTTACAGCGAGTTACAGGAAATGGCGCATCGGCAGTTGGGCCGATACGGTGGCACGCCCACGCTGAACACCGTCGGGCTGGTCCACGACGCGTACTTGCGGCTGGTGGACCAAGACGTAGCTTCCTACAACGACCGACAGCACTTCTTTGCCGTCTCGGCTATGGCCATGCGGCAGATCATTGTGGACTATGCCCGCAAGCGCCGCGCCGACAAACGCGGCGGCGGGGCCGCCCACACCCTGCTCGACCACGACCTCCACGCGTCCGCCTTACGCATCGAAGCCCAAGCCGATGACATCCTCGCTCTAGACCAAGCGCTGAATCAGTTGGGCGCCGTCGACCCCCGCCTTGCTAAAGTGGTCGAGATGCGGTTCTTCGGCGGCCTCAGTGTGCAGGAGACAGCGGAAGCCCTCGGCGTCTCCACCCCTACCGTGAAACGCGATACGCGGCTTGCGCGCGCCTTCCTCGCCCGTGCCCTAACATCAGACGAGTAGGCCTAGTTTTCTTGAGGTTCAGCATACCGCCCTGCTTCTTCCGGCTTGCCCCATGCGGTGTAGTGCGCAGCAAGACGCTCGCGAGCTTGTTCCGGGTAGAAACCTTCCGTTCCTCGCTTGGCCACAATAAGGGTATATCCCGTGCGCAAGAACGCGTCCGCCTCGGCATAGCGGCTCTGATTCGACAGCGCAGCGCCGAGTCCACTCTGGCTCACTCCTTGCCGCCAATCGAGCGAATCGGTAAACACCTCTAGCAGCCCGAGCGCCTCTCGAAAGACCGGCTCGGCCGCTTCAAATCGGCGTTGTTCAAGGAGCAATTGGCCGAGCGCATTGAGTGCAAAGCCTGTGGTATGGTGTCCTTTCGGATACAACTCACGCCGGATATCGACCACCTCGCGGTACTGATGCTCCGCATCTTCCAGCAACTTCATATCGTGCAGCAAGCGCGCGTAGCCATACAGCGAGACGGTGGTGCTCCAGTGGACGCGCCCCAGCAAGGCTTCTTTCCCCTTGATCACTTCCTCATACATTTGCTTGGCTTCGTCCAGCTTCCCCTGATCGAAGCGCAGGTTGGCGCGGTTGTTCATCAGGATCAGGCTGTACCGATGCTGAGCACCAAACGTGCGCACGTAGTAGGCATAGGCCAATTGCATCAAGGAGTCGGCCTGCTCGAAGTCGCCTTGATTCTTCAGGATGCGCGCCAAGTCAGACTTCGCCGTAATCCCGCCATCCGCCCCATACGCGGCCTCTTGGATCTCGATGACGCGGCGAAGCAACCCTTTAGCAACCTCCACGCTATCCTGCATGTTCTTGATACTTGCCCATTGCGACAAGGCCCTGCCTACATACAGATGGTTTGGGCCATGCTCCTCTATTTGAAGCGCAACTGCGCGACGTACAACGCTATCGGCGCGGGTCACATGGTTGCGGCTGCGGTATATCCCCCCCAGCGCAATCAAGGCCCGCGCAATCTCCGTCCGATACTGTGCCTCATGCGATTCTAGATTGGCAAGCGCGAGGGTGTAATAGTGCTCGGCCTCGTCCACCTCGCCCATATCATTGATGAGTTCACCGTAGCGCTGATACGTCAGCCCTAATACGGGGTCATCAGACGCCAAGTGGCGCTGCTGAATATCGATGGCGGCCTGCAGGTATCCCTCAGCTTCCTCATAGTGGCTCTGCGCATGCCGGAGCCAGCCTAGATTGAACCAGCTACTGGCCAACGCCAATGCATCCTCGTCATACACCGCCTGACGCAAGGCAAGCGCACGTTGAAACAACGTATCCGCTTGCCCCAAGTTATTGAGGCTCCAGTAGGTGTTGCCCAACACATCGTAGATGACCGCTTGCACCTCGGGCTGCTCCGCGAGTTGGGCTTCGGTTT
>CAYYHN010000641.1:0-3363 GCA_964471245.1 uncultured Rhodothermaceae bacterium
CACTCCACCTTGATACATCTTCTTCGTACTCCAAATCCAAGGCAAATTCTAGCAGTGTATGTATTATGTTGACATCAGTAGAATCTTTTTCAAATTCAAGTAGCGCACATTCGTACAGTCCTTCTGGTGGATCTGGCCAGCGTGAAGTCCAGGCCAATGCGGCTTGCACAAGCTGATTCACAGGGTCCGTGACGTTACAAAACGGTGCGGAGCCTAGCTGCATACTATAAGCGATTACGCGATCTATAAAACTCACTGCGCCGTCTTTGTCGTCCTTATCCACGTAAGTTCTGATCACAAAGTCGACGTGATCGGGACGAAATAACTCTGGGGCGTGCGCAAACGTGTCTTCGTAGATGCGGCTGATTGTGGGGCGAAGCTCAGGCCATACAGCTACGTGGGTTTCCATAAACTGACCTCGCTGAAATCGATAGCTGATGGTATCGTGTGCAATCGTGTCTTGCATACGTAGGATGGCATCAGCGGTGTCGAACGTGGCTAAGGCTGCATCGAGATAGTTTCGCTTGGTTTGTGCGTCAGGGGTGGTTTCGGCCAGCATGACGTAGCAGGTCCGCAAACGAATAAAGTGTTGGTCACTTGGTGCGTTAGGTTCCAGCGTAAGCGGTGCGTGTTCAATCAGCCAGATTAGGTGGGGAAGGGCTGCCTTGCAATTTGCTTGGTCGTAGGCTGCTGAAGCGAGAGCGCGTCGTTGGTTGAGGCTGTCGGTTGCTTGCCTTGCTACAGCAGGATCAGCAGCAAGCACGCAAAGAAGCACGAAGAAGGGCGCAAGGGTGGCTCGTTTAAAGCGCAACAAGGCTGGCAACAAGGCTGGCAACATGGCTGGAAGCACGGGTAGGTGGGAGATGGCATACCCGTATGACCAAGCATAATGCCAGATAGGCGCACAGCTTGGAATACAACCAAAAAAAGCCTCCCCGCCGTGTTGGCAAGGAGGCTTTTGGTAAGCCGGGACGCTTGGTCAACTTAGCGCACGCGCGTAGTCTCGTTGATCCAACCGTAGCACGAACCTGAGTTGGCAGCGTTCACCGTGAAGCTCGATCCATCCGTCCACTTCTTGAAGAACTTGTCTTCAGCGCTTGGGAAGTAGCGACGCATCGAAGCGGCTTGCTGTTGTGCTGAGCTCGCAATCGCCGGGTCGGCGTTGGCGGCGCGGCTGTAGTAGTCGGCCACGAGCCAGTAGACGGTGCGGTCTTCGCGCTCGAAGCTGCCGCAATCAGCCACAGCTTGCTGGTAGACGCTGGCGATGCCCATCAAAGCACGGCCAAAGTTAGGGTCGAGTTCAAGGGCTTGGCGGAAGTTGCCACGAGCCCGCGAGAGGCGGCCCATCTCTTTTTCAGCGAGACCCATGTTGTAGTAGATCTCTTTGCTAGCTGCACCCATGTCGATCGCGCGCTGGTAGAGGCCAAGGGCGCCTTCGATGTCACCGTCATCTTGGTACATTTCACCCATCAGGGTAAACGTAGCTGGCGATGGGTCGACTTGCATCAGGCGGTCGCCCAGCATCATCACGTCGTCGCGGTACTCCAAGTCCTGTGCAATCTCGAAAAGCTCCCGCATCAACTCTACGTTGTCCGGCTCTTTGTCGAGTTGCGACTTGACGAACTCATAGCGCTCTTCGGGGTTGCGGAACAGGGCATTGCGCCACTGGTCGAGGACCCCTTCCATTTCGGCGTTGTCCGGATAGGCCGTTTCCACGCGGTCCATGTAGGCCACCGCTCCCTCTTTGTTGTCATCCGAGACATAGCAGCGGATGACGAACTCGATGTAGTACGCCGACATCATTTCGGGATTGCTGTTGAACGTATCCTCGTAGATACCGCACACTTCAGGAGCCCGGTCGGCTAGCACTTCGCCGTGCTTCTGCATGAAGCGGCCTTTTTCGAAGGTGTACTTGACCGGGTCGAAATCTTCCACGCCAGCGTCCTGAATGGTAGACATGGCTTGGTCAAACGTGGCGACAGCCGAGTCCACGTAGGCGCGCTTCATGTCCGGCTCGGTAGCCGCTTCTGCATACTTTTCGTAGCATTCGCGTAGGCGCTCGAAGTTACGGTCGTGGTTGGAGCCCCGGTTAGGAAACATCGGTGCGTTTTCGATGATCCACTTCAAATCGGGCATAGCGGCATCGCAATCGCCGTTTTTGAAGTTTTCCCAATAGAGGCTGTAGTGCATGGCAGCCTCTTGGTCCATTTGCGCCTGCGCTGGGGTAGCAAAGGCAGCCATCAGCAGAAAACACAGCAGGCCGCCTAAAACAGGCGTTTTGCGTGTGGTAAGGTACATCTTCATGATACTGGTCGTGGTGGATGTGGTTGAATCGATAGCCCTCGCATGGAATAGGACGCCACACCTGCGAAAAAGTTGACACCCAGCTAGCGAAGTCTGCGTTTTACAAACCAGCGTTCGCCAAAATTGGCGTTGATGCCGATCTGCACGAAGCGGTCGCGGAGGAGGTTATCGTCAGTTGTGCCGCGCACGCCTGCAGCCACATTAATATCAAGGCGTGTGCCAGGAATCAGTGTGGGTAGGCCAAGGCCACCGGTCAGCGCAAGGGTATTGATGTCGACATCCGGGTTGGGGCTCGTGTACGACTGGTCGTAATAGAAGCCGAGCCGGTACGTCGTCCGTTGGAGGTAAGAAGCAAGAATATCGCGCCCGCCGGGCAAGATTTCAACGCCCGCTGAGATCCGTGTGCGGTCGCGCAGTGAATTTTCAGCCCCAGCTGTGTAGCCAGGCAACGAGAAGTCGCTGTCGAAGCTCGTCCAAGGCTCGTAGAGCGCATCGACCACAAAAATCCAGCGGTTGTCGAAGCGGTATGACAGCCCTGCGCTGGCACGTAGCGGCAACGTGACGTCGCCATTGACTACTGCGCCGAGGGTGTCGGCTTCGAGGTCTTGCACATCGCCGAGGGTGCGGACGCGGTCGCCGCTGAGCGGCGTCGGGAGGTCGAGGGCGAAGCCGAAGCCAAGCACATCGCCTTCTTGAAACGCCTCCGGCCATGTCGCGAGGCCTCCGATGGATGCCGAGATGCCTGAGAGGCGGACGGCGTCGCGGACGATGCTGTCGGCGAAGCCACCAGCCAAAAACTCGGTGCGCTGCGATTCCTCAATCAGTCCGAACATGAAGTTGGCTGTGCCGCCCACACTGAAGTACTCGTTGATGCGGTAGCCCGCGCCAACTTGCACGCGCTGGAGACCGCCCGTGCCCGTAAAGGTGTTGCGGAAGGCGACAGGGTCAGCGAGGCTTGGGTCGGGTTCCAGTACGTCATCGCTGCGGAGTTCATATTGGATGCGCGAGTAGGGCGTAAAGCTCAGCCCAACACCCAGTTTCTGCGAACGCAGTGGGAAG
>CAYYHN010000642.1:0-3363 GCA_964471245.1 uncultured Rhodothermaceae bacterium
CTGTACCCTGGCGACCTGAATAGCCAGGACACAGAGGGTGCCGGACTCCAACTGCGTATTCGCAACGTCAGGGTCTACAGGGGCGCACGCATGATGTACACGCGCTCATCGGCAGCCGCGTATGTGGATGCGAACGGCGATCTTCGGTCAGCAGGACGCAATCAGTTTCATTTGGCAGGCAGAGATGTCCTAGCCATCAAAGGGCAGGCCACCAACCTCGTAACGAATTCTGAGCCTAGCGCTGGGTGGACGGTATCTGGTTTGGCGGCAGGCGCTGCCGAGGAGGCCCCCGATGGTGAGGACACGCTGGTGCCCTATGCGGTCACTGCCGTAGATGAGGTCCATTACATTCAGGAGAATGTGGGCTCGATTAACTCTGGGGACCATGCAGTGGTGAGCTTCCACACCAAAAAGGGTACGCATCGGTATGTGACCGCCTACCTTGTTGGCAGCGGTTTTACTGCGGCAGACAGGGTTACGGTCGATACACTTACGATGACTGTGCACGCTGCCTTGGGCTCCGTGGAGAGCGCCCTTGTGGAGCAGCTTGGCGACACAGACGACTATAGAGTCAGCTTTCGTGTCCAAGCGGCATCAACAGGCGCTACAATTTTTACGCTAGTCGCACTGGATTCGGCAGATGCGTCGAACACCGCTTCATGGACAGGTGACGGGACTATACTGCTGGGGAATTGATGTTCAGACAGATGGTGGGGCGCGTGGAAAGCCGACTTCGTACGTCAAGACTAGTGGGTCTTGGGTGACGCGCACAGCGGAAAGCTGCTGGCTCCCCACATCCCTCGTGGTGCCTCTCGCAGGGCTTACAATGTACTTTAAGCGAGACGCCAGCCTTACGTATGGCGGGGATGCAAGGTTTGGGATTGGGTCACGCACTCAGTCGGGCGCAGGAAGCGTCAGTGTGGGCGCACTGAACGATGACGGGGCAGGCATTTCTGCCAATGGAGTGACCTACACCATATCTGGGGCTTCGTATTCCGATGTTCAACCAGAGCAGACCATCACCATTTCTCCAGATGGATATGTGGAAAGCTTCGTGGGCGATAAGCTGGCGGCCAGCGGCCCCACGACCCCTGTTGTTGGGCTCTCGTTCTTTGATGGTAGGATAGGGGTGACACCAAGCGGAAATGGTGAGGGCTTGCGCGAGTTCATCCTTGTTGAGGGCATTTATTCGCCCGCCGCCATGCGTTCTCTCTCACGTATAACCTAAGGCAGCATCATGTCCACCATCAGGCGCGTCCTCGTAGCGGCACAGGAGCAGATTAGGCATATGCCTGAGTTTTCCGACATGTCCGACGACCAGATTATTTCGGCGCAGGATGCCCGCGAGGTCGGGCGCTCGCAGACCTATATCTACCTGCGCACTACATACAGCCGCGAGGCAGCAGACAGTATTTCGACGGACCTATGGCAGCATGTGTGCAACGACTATGGCGACCTGCCTGGAAATATTCGGGCCGTTGTCCTGGATGCCATATTTGAATTGGATGGCGTGCACGGGCGAAGCAAAATGAATGCAGTGCCAGATGGCGCAGAAGTGCTTGAGCAAAACATTGTCCCGTTCCTTTTCGCGGGCGAGCCAGCTAGTGACTACGTGGCTACCGAGAGAGGCTACCTAGCCGTTGACTTTAGCTAGAGGAAAACAGCATGTCGTTTTACGGCGAAAAGCTAGAGAACATTATTCGCAGGGGTGCGCGGGCCTATGTGCGCGTGCATGGCACTGAAGTGTCCATGGGCGACTCGCTTGTGGGGGATGCGGCATTCTATACGCTGGGCATATTGGGCGAGGATGCCAACTACAGTATTCGGCCACTGAACACATCTCGCTCGACTACAGGAAGCATCCATACGTATGGATTCGACGTGTCTGTGTCGCTCCCAATGCGACAAACATCAGATACCGAGATTGTTGCGATAGATGATATTGTGGCCGACAAGGTAGACCTATTTATCACTTCGGAAAATTGCGGCGATAGCATATCGTCGGGCACTACACTGATCAACAGTGAATACAATGGCCTGCTGCTATACGGGGTAATCATGACCTCGTCGGGCGAGATCATGCTTGATGGCGGCGACTCTGCTATCACCCTTGATACCCAGTTCTATGTGGACAAGGACTTCAAGCAGGTGGACACCCTACTTGTTTGGGAGCCCCAGTACGATGGCCTGACTCCGGTGGTCGCGGGTGACGAGAGCCCTATCCTGTTTGAAACAAGCGACCTCAGCTCCTGGGGTCTATCGAACTCCACAGCGGTATACGGGGGTGGATACACCTCTATCCAGCACAACGGAAGTGCCAACTTTGCTGGGGCCACCCTTGCAGACGAGTTGACAGCAGACACGGAGGACTTCTATGGATGCGAGTTCGATGTGTACGCAGTGACGCAGGATGGAATAAGCTTCAACCTGTTTGATCAGGCATCCACGTACATCAATACCACGGCCTACATCCTGCGCGGCGAAGCTGATGCATCCCTGTCAGGCCCGGTGAGTGTCGTGCACGACATTGCTGCGGGGCAGTGGGTTAGGGTCCGCGTTCAGAGTAATGGGGTTGTCTCACCCGGCACGGCTGTGCGTCTCAATCTCTACCCCGGCGTGTACAATGCTCAGACGAGCGAAGCATCCGGCCTAGAGGTGCGCGTAAGAAACCTCCAGTTTTATCGGGGCAAGCGCGCAACCTATGTTCGCAGCACAGATGCGACGTACGAAAATTCTGATGGCTACGCCGTGGCTGGACGCAACCAGTTCCACCTTGTGGGCCGATACAAGAATGTGCTAGCCCTTAAGGGGGCATCCACAAACCGTGTCACACACTCGCACGATTGGTCGAACTGGACGTTGCAGAATCTGACTGCTGCGTCCTCGGTTACTGCCGAAAACAAGGACATCAAGCATGTTCTCTCTGAAGGCGGGGCATCAGGCTTTCATGACGCGCTCCTTACCCTCGACGGCACGTTTACGTCTGGTGATCAAGTGGTGTTTAGTGCGAAAGTAGGCCTTGGCACGCGCAAGTACTTTAAGATATTTGGTGCAGGCACTGCGTTCTCGAACTCGCCCTCGGTGACAGTTAACACCGAGAACATGAGCATTCATGCCAGCAGTAACGTCGTGGCCGATACCGTGTCAATTACGCGGTCGCCAGATAGGTCTGCGTCATGGACCCTGTCGTTCACCGCAGAGGCTGTGGGCACGGGGACCGGACAGTTGTACTTGGCTTTCGTTGATGACGACGGGACTACCACGAACTACGCAGGGGACCCGACAAAAACAGTTAGCGTCTGGGCCGTGACCTCTGAAATACCTACCGGGAGCGGCGGTAAGCCAACGGGCGTCATACGGACC
>CAYYHN010000643.1:0-3358 GCA_964471245.1 uncultured Rhodothermaceae bacterium
ATTCTCTCCGTCGACGGTGAAACTGCCATCGGGTACTCACACGAAGATGTGCGTGGCAACCTAAAAGGGCCACGTGGTTCGAAAGTTACAATTGACGTGCAGCGGCCCGGCGTCGACGAACTGCTGTCTTTCGAGATTACGCGCGACAAGATTCCGATCTACACGGTAGATGCGGTGTATATGATTGACGACCGCACTGGCTACATCAAAGTCAATCGATTCGCCCGCACGACGTACCAAGAGTTCATGGCGGGACTTCGGCAACTGAAAGGCCAAGGGATGGAACGCCTGATCCTCGACCTACAAGGCAACGGTGGCGGCTACATGGAAATGGCGGTCCGGATGGCCGACGAATTCCTCACGGACGGCCAAACCATTGTGTCTCAGCGCGGTCGGCGTCCAGAGAACAATGATAGCTTTGCCGCTCGCCCCGGTGGTGCGTTCGAAGACAAACCGCTCATCGTCTTGGTCGATGGCAGTTCAGCTTCGGCTAGCGAAATTGTGGCAGGCGCACTGCAAGACCACGACCGTGCACTTATCGTCGGCACGCGCACCTTCGGCAAAGGCTTGGTGCAAAAGCAATTCCCGCTGACGGATGGCAGCGTCATGCAAATGACGGTAGCGCGGTATTACACCCCCTCGGGGCGACTCATCCAAACACCCTACGAAGATGGCGACCGCGACTCGTATTTGGAGGCAAAACGTGATTTGCATGATGAACAGTCGAGCTTGACGCTGGCAGAAATGCTTGAAATCATCCCCGATTCGTTGAAGTTCACCACGGACAACGGTCGCGTTGTATATGGTGGTGGTGGCATTATGCCAGACTACATTGTGCCCAGCGATACCACCTCGCGTTTCATCCGTTCGGTGCTTGCGCGTCGTCTTGAAAACGACTTCGTTCGCAATTGGCTCGACACCAACGGTGACGAATTTCGTACAACATGGGGCGAAAGGAAAGCGGCGTTCATCAACGACTTTGAAGTATCGGATGCCTTACTTAACGACTTCTATGCCTTCATCGGGCAACGGAATCTGATGGTGGTGGACGTCGTTCCGGATGATGCAAGCGAAAATGCGCCAACGTATTTCGCCCGCGAAGATGTTGACCGGGACCGCGAATTGATGAGCGTCATTCTCAAGGGTCGCATTGGCACACGCGTTTTTGACCGGAGCGTATGGTATCCCATCTACAACCAAATCGACCGCACCTACAACGAAGCGCTCACGCTTTGGGATGATGCTGAAAATCTGGCGTTTAGCCACCTGAACGACTGATATTGGTTAGATTTACCTAAACAAGCCCGTCTGCTTTTGGTAGACGGGCTTTTTTTCTTTCGTCATCGTCGCTACCTTAGCAAGTGCTGCTTCTCGTCTTCTGGGAAATAGCGAACTCGGTGACGCCATTTGAGGCGATGCGTGAGCAGATTCACACGTCGCTTACGTGCCTTGATGTCAGGAACAGCAACTTTTCCCCCACATCCCGGTCTTGCAGAAGAAAACGCTTTCCATCTGTGCATTGACAAAAGGTGCAGGATTGGATATTATCGTTAACTGCTATGGACCTCTGCGGAGGTATCCAAGGATTGCAACGACGGTGCTAACCAGAAACAAGCAACTGCACCGCGGGCGTCCCACCAATTTCTAGCCCGATAAACTTCATCAACTCAACGTCCCCATCTGGAGGTAACTGTCCATGCAGCTTTATAGCTTTGCACTGCTCGTCATGCAAGAAGCCGCCGCTTCTGAAGGCCTTGTAAACGTGTTGGTTCAGCGCTTCAACGAGGGTGGCAACTACATGTGGCCGGTTCTCATCACGCTGATCCTTGGCCTCGCCATCGCTTTCGAACGTATCATTACCCTAAACCGCGCCGACATCAACACGCGTAAGTTCATCGTCAAGGTGAAGCAAGCCCTCGACGAAGGCGGTGTTTCCGCTGCCGAAGAAGTGTGCGCTAACACCCGTGGCCCGGTTGCCTCGGTCTTCCAAGCTGGCCTCCTCCGCCACGACGAAGGTATCGAAGCCGTCGAAAAAGCCGTTGTATCCTACGGTTCCATCGAAATGAGCTTCCTAGAGCGCGGTCTCGTTTGGCTCTCGCTCTTTATCAACCTCGCCCCGATGTTCGGCTTCCTCGGTACGGTTATCGGGATGGTCGAGGCTTTCGACGCCATTGAAGCCGCTGGTGACATCTCGCCGAGCCTTGTGGCTGGTGGTATTAAAGTCGCCCTCCTTACGACGGTCTTCGGTCTCATCACGGCCATCATCCTCCAGTTCTTCTACAACTATGTCGTCTCGAAAATCGACCGTATTGTGGTAGACATGGAAGAAGCCTCCATCGAACTGATTGACTCGCTGCTGGTCCTCGGTGCTGATAAGCCGGTCGCTGACCAAGCTTAATTCGGCTCGAATCCGTTCATTTTCTCTAGCACGCTAGACATCAGAATCACATGGAAGGTCTCGTACCCATAGGCATTTACATCGTGCTTGGCCTTGTAGCGCTGTCGCTGCTGGTTATTGCACTCTTCGGCATCCGTTCCATCGCGCAAGGACGCGTCAACGTCACTATGATTGGGATTGGTGCGTTGGCGGCTCTCGTCTTCGTAGGAATCGGCGCAAGCTCGGGTGACTGGCCTCGCGCTGGCATCCTCACGTTCATCGTGATGCTTGGTTTTGCCGCGGTCTCGCTGCTCCTCTCGGGGATGCGCGGCCTATTCAGTTAAGCCATCCGGGGGGCTTCTCGCCCCCCAACAACCCCTTATCCAATGGCTGGATTACTCAAGAAAAAGAAAAGCAGAGAGGGTGGAGAAATCCCTACCTCTTCGATGGCCGACATCGCCTTCCTGCTGCTCATCTTCTTCCTCGTGACCACAACGATCGACGTGGACACCGGAATTGGGATGACGCTGCCGCCGAAGATCGATGAAACCGTCAAGCCACCGCCGGTCAAGGAGCGGAACATGCTCACGATCCTCGTCAACGAGGAAGGGCTGGTGCTGCTCGAAGACCAACCGTCGGGTGTCAACATGATCCGTGACGAAGTGCGGACGCATGTTACGAACAACGGCGCGGACCCCGCTTACTCGGAAGGCCCTGACAAAGCTGTTGTTTCCATCAAGACGGCTGCGTTGACGCCCTACTCGGTATACATCGATGTTCTCAACGAGGTGTGGATGGCGTACTTCGAAATCTGGGACTCCGAAGCACGAGCTGCTGGTTTCCCTGACTACGATACGTACAAAACCTACGTGGAAGAAAACGACCAGGAAAACGAAATCCGTAGCCGCATTAAAGCGCAGATCTCGTTGGCTGAACTCGATCAAGCCGAATAGGTAACGCGTCTCTCCCGCCTCCCTAACC
>CAYYHN010000644.1:0-3358 GCA_964471245.1 uncultured Rhodothermaceae bacterium
AAAGCCAAGACGTCGCTAAAGCCTACGGCGCTATCTGCACCCCCGACCTCTTCGTCTTTGATGCCGATCGCACGTTGGTCTACCACGGCCAGATCGACGAGACACGCCCCGGTGGCCCACCTGCACACGGCGGCGCCCTCCGCAGTGCGCTCGACAGCCTGATTGCCAACGGCACCGCGCCCGCCGACCAAGCGCCCTCACTCGGCTGCAACATCAAATGGAAGCCGGGCAACGCACCCGCGTATTACGGCGGCTAATACGTCGTGGCTTAGGCGAGGAAAGCAGGCTGCTGCTCCTTGGGAAAGAACCACACGTCGCCCAATCCGCTGTAGGTGGATGCATCGGTAGCAGACCACGCGCCGGATGCCTCATGGATGAAGCCGACATAGCCGGACGCATCCATAAACGCAAATACATCGGCCATCGTATACCCATAGCGACGGCAGAACGCATCGTTGAGTTCGATGAAGAGCCAAGGCCGATCCGTCGCGAGCAGTTGCGTCGCGCCGCGCAGCCCTAACAACTCTGCGCCTTCGATATCCATTTTGATAAACCGAACTGGCGCATGCCCCTCTCGAAACATGTCATCGAGCACCAAGCTATCGACCTCGACGGTGTTTTCAACGGCTTCATCATCCGAACGGACATGGGTTAGCCCGGTGAGTCGGTTGCCAGCGGGGTTTTGCCAAACCATTTGCACGGGCTTGCGCACATCAAGAACAGGGTGCCCCACGACTTCGACATTGCGTTTGCGCAGCAGACGCATGGTGGCCGTCAGCACGCGTGCGTAATATGGCAAGGCCTCGAAGGCGTACACCTTGCCTTGGGGTACAAGGTTCGCTAACGCAACCGTCCAAGACCCGGCGTGCGCACCGATATCGAGAACGCTATCTGTTGGTTTCAGATACGCTGTAAGAACGGCAGCTTCGGGCACGGGCGTCTGGTGCATCAGATGGCGTTTGGTCCAGACACCCACGTGAAGCAATTCCCGGAAGCTCATCTTTGCCTGTGGCTTTATTGAAAGGAGGGGCACCGGATTTCGCTTTGCTCGTCTCGTAGTGCCTTGCTGCGTGCAAAATACACCTCCATGACTAGGGATGCATGGCTTCACTCCTGAGCGCATAAGCCTTCTTTGTATACTCGACAAAACGTACCATGAGACCTATCGACTCCCAGCAAGGAACCGTTCTTTAAATCGGAAGCGCCTTTTTCCTTTGCCTTGGGTTTCGTTTCTTCGGGGCTCTGTCCCACCTACCTGTTCGCCGCTGCCGTATGGAATGGATCGTGCTGCTGCCCCCTGTGGTAGCCATCGCCCTCGCCCTCTGGACCAAGGAAGTCTACCTCTCGCTTTTCGCTGGCATCTGGCTCGGCACAACGATCCTCGTGGGCGGCAATCCGATCCTCGGGTTACGCGAGTTGGCGGACCAGATGGTGGCCGTATTTCAGAGTGAAGGCAACACCCGGATCGTTATTTTCTGCCTGATGGTGGGTGGCCTGATGGTGCTGGTGCAAGCATCGGGTGGCGTGCAAGGCTTCATCAACTGGGCGCAGCAACGCGGTTGGGGCACGACTCGGCGCGGAGCCGAACTGATGGCGTGGTTCATCGGGATGGTCATTTTCGTCGAATCGAATATTACAGCGCTGGCCGTCGGTTCGGTGAGCCGCCCCCTGTTTGACCGCCTGAAGCTGCCCCGCGAGAAACTAGCATTTTACTGCGACGCGACGAGTGCACCTGTGTGTATGATGATCCCACTCAACGGCTGGGGCGCGTATCTGCTCGGACTCATTGCAGCACAAGGCATGGCCGTCGGTGCCGTAGGGCTGTTGGTGACGGGACTGGCGTTCAACTTCTACGCGATCTTCGCCATCCTCTTTACGCTGGCAATGGCTATCACGGGCTTTAGCTACGGCCCCATGCGTGTGGCCGAAGAGCGCGCTCGCACAACGGGCCAACTGCTACGCCCCGGCGCGGTGCCGATGGTCTCCGACGAGGTGTCGGAATTGCCGCCCGTCGCAGGCGCACGCCTCGAAGCGCGCAACTTCCTCATTCCGCTGGGCGTGATGGTTGTAATGATCTTCGTGGGCCTGTTCATCACAGGCGGCGGCAGCATCATGTCCGAGACGGCGAGCGGCTCCACGTCTGTCCTTTGGGGTGTCGGGCTGGCCATCGGTGCGGGCATGCTGATGTATGCCATCCCGCGTGGTGGCAAGCCCATTATGAACATCCGCGAGTCGATGGGCTTGGTGCTCAAAGGCTCCGGTGGCCTCGTAGGCGTGACGCTGCTGGTGGTGTTTGCCTTCGCCCTCGGCCAAGTCTCCGATGCGCTCGAACTCGGTCCCTACATCGTGGGCTTGCTCGGTGAGGATACCGCGGCTTGGTGGCTCCCGGCGGCTATCTTCCTGCTTGGCTGCTTCGTCTCGTTCACGCTGGGCTCATCGTGGACGGCCTTCGCCATTCTCATCCCCATCGCGTTGCCCCTCGCCGAAGGCCTCGGCATCTCGCCCGGCCTCATGCTTGGTGCCCTGATGTCGGGCGGCGTCTTCGGCGACCACGCCTCGCCTCTATCCGACACCTCCATCATCTCCTCACTCGCCGCCGCCTCCGACCACGTCGACCACATCAACACCCAACTGCCCTACGCCCTTACCATTGCAGGGGCTTCGCTGGTGGCGTTTCTTATCGCGGGAGTTTTAGCGGCCTGAGTTGAACCAACTTAGCAGCGACACGTACAGCTCATATCCTCGCCTACGTTTTGCTGCTATGTTCTCGAACCGCGCCTTCTCCTCCTACCTCCTCATCGTTTTAGGCGCAACCGTCTTTGGGGCGCTTTTTACAACGCTGTCCTTACTAAGCAACGCCTTGTTCGACGAAACAGCTTCATCCACCATGCAGTCGGCTAGCTTCGGGATTACGGCGTTCGTGGGGTATTGCATCGTCGCGCTCCTTGTGCGGCAGCGTCCGGAGGAAGATGAGTCTATCTGAGCTCCAAAGCTATGTGCTCCAAGCCCGCGTCTTTGGACGTGTACAAGGCGTTGGGTTTCGCTACTTCGTGCAGCGCTCCGCACTCGAACTTGGCCTAGCAGGCTGGGTGCAAAACGAATCGGATGGCAGCGTACACGTTTGGGCCGAAGGCGCACGGGATGCGCTCGCCGATCTAGCCGCCGAATTGCACAACGGCCCACGCTTAGCTCGCGTCGACGAGGTGGTGCTCGATCAGCAGCCCGGCACACCCACGTGCTCCGATTTTGTGATCCGGCGCTGACGGCAATTCGGCATGGATTAAGACTAGGAATAGGCTCCTTCGCGCCACCTACGAATACCACAGCCCACCGGATAAACTGACTGCTTTCGCCACCT
>CAYYHN010000645.1:0-1029 GCA_964471245.1 uncultured Rhodothermaceae bacterium
CGAAGCCCAACTCACCGAAGAAGGTATCCCTTACGAGGCGGGCATCGCCCACTACCGCGAGATCGCGCGTGGCCAGATCCTTGGCGACGACAACGGCATGCTCAAGCTGCTCATCCACCAGGAGACGCATGAGATTCTTGGCGTTCACGCGATCGGCACCGGCGCGACCGAACTCGTGCACATCGGCCAGACCTGCATGGCCCTGGGCGGCAAGTGTGAGTTCTTCATCAACAACGTCTTCAACTTCCCGACGCTGGCCGAGGCGTACAAGATCGCTGCATACAATGGGCTGAATAAACTGGCTCACGTATAAGCGGGAGATGTCATGCAGGCGTTGGAGTACCTTGTCATCGCGGCTATTCTCGGCAGCGGTGTTGTTGCGGGGATTTTCTTTACATTCTCAAACTTTGTGATGCAGGCGCTGGCTCGGCTGCCTAAGCCGCAGGGTGTCGCCGCCATGCAGGCGATCAACGTCACTGTCATCAATCCTGGTGCGATGATCGCGATGTTCGGGACCGGCCTGGTCTTTATCGTTGCCGCCATCCTTGGTTTGATGGATTCCGAAGGCATTGCTTTTTGGCTTTATCTGGCAGGAGCGTTGCTATACGTCGTCGGCTGTGTTGGGGTGACCATCGTTGGGAATGTCCCCTTAAATGAGCGGTTGGCCAAGGTCGAGCCAGAGACAGACGAGGCTGCCGCGCTCTGGGATCGCTACCTCGTGCGCTGGACGTTCTACAACACGGTGCGGACAACTGCGTCGGGTCTGGCTTGCGTTGTCTATGCGTTTACTTTGGCGCTCGCTTAACCGTAGCAAATCAACTAGGCAGCGTCTCGCTGAAGAAGCGCAGCCAGTTATCCGTCAGAATGTCTTTGATATCGCTGTCGCTGTAGTCGCGTGCCGAGAGAACTTCGGCTAGCCGTGTGATATCGCCGTGCGTGTCGAGTTCTGCGGGCATGTGTTCGCTGCCGAAGCCACCATCGCAGTCGCTGCCGATGCCCACGTGTTTGGCGTTGCCCGCGAGCTGGTAG
>CAYYHN010000645.1:1064-2690 GCA_964471245.1 uncultured Rhodothermaceae bacterium
CTCCTTGGGCGAGTCTTCCTGATACTCGGCGAGGAGGAAGTGGTTAAACATCGGCAGGCCAATCACGCCGCCGCGTTCGATGATCTGCTTGAGCTGTGCATCGCTGTGGTTGCGCGGCATCTCGGCCAAGGCACGGCAACCGGTGTGGCTGGAGTAGATGCGCCCCTCGAAGAGATCCGCGGCCTCGGCAAACGTCTGGTCCGCAGTGTGCGTCAGGTCCAACGGCATGCCCAGTTCGTGCATGATCGGCAACAGTTCGCGGCCGAGATCAGTCAACGGCCCGTCGATGTCGTGCCGGTTGTCGGGGTCGCTTGTTGGCGTGCCATGGGCGTAATGTGATTTTCCGAAGTGCGCAAGCATGAGTGTGCGTAGGCCGAGGTCATGCCAATCCCGAATTTGATCGGGTTGGACGATCGGATCGGCACCCTCCATGGTGAGTATTAAGCCGATCGGCGCCACATGCGGGAGAGTCTCCCACTCAGCAAGGTGTACCTTTAGCGTATATGCGTCCTTGATCAGGCGTATATGCCCCAACCTTTCGAGTAATTCGTAATACGCCATCTGCCCCATCGCGACGGCATAAGCCATGGAGGGGTCGGGCCAATCGAAGTCGTGGATGTTCTTGCGGGTCGCTTTGACCCAAGGCTTGCTCCTCGCGATGACCGTGCTCAGCACGACGCCGCACCCACCCTGTCGAAGTTCATCGACGCTCACCGTCGCGATGCCCCGGTCGTCGGCGACCCCGCCCTGCTCGCGCTCACGCAGGGCCGACACGGTCAGCGTCTGGTCCCGCTCGTGGTCGATCGCGTTCAGGGCCATGTCCAGGTGGGCATCAAAAAGCTTCATCAAGCATATTCCTAATAATTAAAGCCTTGTGGAATACTCTGCACTCGTAAGCGGTTTGGCAGAGGACGTTACTGTACCCCCTTACCGTTTGGAGTTTTGATATGGCAGCCTGGCTTCCCGTAACCGCTTCTTTCCTTGTCGTGACTGGTATGACTTCCGCCTGGGCCCTGAGCGGCGCGGATTGTTCGGAATGCACCGCCCCCGCTTCGTCGCCCGCGCCTGTGGTGGCACCGGCTGAGGTGGCCGATATTGAGGCCGGCCCCACCCTGGAGAAGCAGGATGTCTTCGTGCTCAAGTTCCACGCGGACTGGTGCGGCAAGTGCAAGAGCCTGAACCCGGTCTACGACGCGATGGTCAAGGAGTTCGGCGAGCAGCCGGTCGCCTTCGTCAAGCTCGATGTGACGAACAAGGACACGCAGGAACAAACCGAGAAGAAGATGAAGGGCCTGGGCCTGGATGAACTCTGGGCGAGCAACAAGAATCGCAACGGCTTCATCATGGTCGTTGATGCCGAAACGAAGAAGTCTGTGGCGGTCCTGAAACGCGGCACAACTAACAAACAGGCCTCCGACGCCATCAAGAGCGCGCTCGATAGCTAGTCTTATGACAGGCCACGACCCGATCACTGCGAGTAAAGCGTGCTCTTGATAGGGCACGCTTTTTTATGCTTACAATGCGAACGATGCCTGATTCCAGCAACACAACCAATTTGCAATGCCTGCAGGTCTGGGGCGGGACCGAGGCTGCGGACCAGACGCTGGCAATTATCGGTGTGTATAG
>CAYYHN010000645.1:2700-3358 GCA_964471245.1 uncultured Rhodothermaceae bacterium
CGATGACCGGGCTGGACGGCTACCTCTACGCCCGGCCGCACGAGGGTGCCAAGCGTGGCGGCGATGTGTACTACCTCTCATCTTGCGCCTCAGGGCGGATCACGCGTGTCTTGCTCGCCGACGTCGCGGGGCACGGCAGCCACGTTGCGGAGACGGCTCAAGACCTCCGCTCGTTGATGCAGCACTATGTCAACTTCACCAGCCAGCAGAAGTTCATGCAGGCGATGAACCAGAAGTTCTCGGAGATCACCGAGACCGGCCGGTTCGCGACGACCGTGGCGATGTCGTTCTTCGCGCCCAAGCGGAAGCTGTCGCTCTCCAACGCGGGCCACCCCGCTCCGATGTGGTACCGCGCGAAGGAAGGCCGGTGGGTCGCGCTCGGCGTAGACCCGGAAGACGATGCGAATTATGCCTCGGCTGACCTGCCTTTGGGCATCGAGGACGATGCGGGCTATCAACAGACGGACATCACGTTCCTGCCCGGGGACCTGCTGCTGATGTACACCGATGCGCTGATCGAGTCACGCGATACGGAAGGCAAGCAGGTCGGCGTGCACGGCCTGGTCGATCGACTTAATGAACTAAGCGTGAACGAACCCGACCGCGTCATCCCCGCGTTGATTGATCGCCTCGCGACGGACGATGAGCACGACCTAAA
>CAYYHN010000646.1:0-3356 GCA_964471245.1 uncultured Rhodothermaceae bacterium
CGCTACTTACGCCCGTGCATGCCGACACGACGGCACCGTTGGTCTTTCGGGCCGATGAACAGCGGTATTCGGAGCCCCAACTCGCCGAAGAGCGTCGCCGGGTGCTGGCGTACTTGCTCAACGAAGGTTACGCGCTTACCACACGCGATTCCATCCGCGCCATCGTTACCCCCCGCAGCGCCTCTTTTGACGTAACGTTCCGCGTGCGCCCGGGACCACGCTTCCAGTTTGGCGACGTCACGTTTGCAGTGGGCGGTCCCGAAGCAGATGTCTCGCCGCGCACCGACACATTGTATGCCGATACGCTTGGAACGGTCGTCGCTGAAGTGGAAGGCGAACGCAAACTCCAGTCGGAGTGGCTACAGCAACCGCTGGAGTTTATGCCCGGCAATTGGTACGACCAGCAGCACTTGCAGGAGACGAAGCGCCGCCTCGAAGCGATGGGTGTCTTCGCACTCACCGACATCGTACCGATCCGCCCCGACACGCTCACCGAACCACCTCGTCTTGCCCACCGGATCGACCTGCGTACACGACCGCGCCATCAGTTTCGCTTCGACGCCTTCACGCTCCAGCGCAGCGGTGCCCTTGCCGACTCCGAGACCGAATTCGGTGCAGGCACCGGCATCACGTACCAAAATCTCAACCTCTTCGGGCGCGGCGAAGCGTTCCGCCTCCAAACGACCGGCTCACTTGCCCTCGACATCGAAACTGGGCTGTTTACCTCAACGCAGTGGGAAGTTGGCGCATCGCTAACATATCCGTATTTGCGACGCCCCTTCCGTGGCTTGGAGCGCGCCTTGCGCCTCTACAATGCACGCACTCGCACCTCTGTAGCACTACTGGCGGCACGGCGCGACGCCCTCAAGCTAGTCATCCGCGGCCGCGGAACAGCACGGTTCCAGTTGGAGATGCAGCATTCGCCTACAGTACGTTCGTTTATTGATGTACTCGACATCAGTCTCAGTAACCCAGATACATTGCAGGGCTTCCGGAACGACTTTTTGGAGGATGTACTAAACGCTGTAGAAGATCCGGTGCAGCGTGCCCAAATTGTAGCTGACTATACGGAGCCACAGATCAACAACGCGCTGCGTTACACGTTTCGGTCGAGCCGCGTCAACCCATTGCGGCGCAACGAAGGTTATAGCTATGAGACCTCCTTCGAAGTCGGTGGCAACCTGCCCAACCTTTTCGATCGCTTCGTCTTCTCGCCCGACTCAGTTGAAGGCAGTCTACCCGGCTTGCCCTTCTTTGCAAGTACCCGTACCGATAATCGTCTTATCTACCGCCAGTACATGCGCTTTGTCTTAGACCTGCGGCGATACATCCCGCTCGATGATCGCTCGGTCTTCGCCTGGAAATTCATCGGTGGTATTGCCCACCCAACTGGAGCAGCCGAAGTCGTGCCGTTCGACCGACGGTTCTACAGCGGCGGTGCAGCAAGCGTACGAGGTTGGCGGCTCCGCGAACTCGGTCCTGGCTCGGTCTCCTTCACGGATGACGCAAGCGATGGCGGGACCAACCTCTTCGGCGGCGACTTCAAGCTTGAATCCAGCATCGAGATGCGAAGCACATTCTTACGCGGACTCTTTGAAGCCGATTGGATGCTGGCGTGGTTCCTTGATGCCGGTAACGTTTGGTTCGGCCCACGGAATCCCGGCGATATCAACGGCCGCTTCCGTGGAAGCAGCTTCTACGAAGAACTCGGCGTCGGGTCGGGGATGGGGCTGCGTATGGCGTGGACGTACCTCGTCGTCCGCCTCGACCTTGCCTTCAAAGTGCACGATCCAACCCGCAAAGGCGAACTGCTACCTGACCAATTGGAAAACGCACTCATTCATTTTGGTATTGGGCACACGTTCTGATGCACGCCGCATCAGTACAGGTCATGCGGTCGCACTGGCAAAACGCGTCCGGTTGACCTACTTTCCTTCCGTTGTCCCGTTCACTATCGCTTTGCCTTTATGCTTCGTCGTATGCTCAAACGTGCTGAGGATGCCCAGCTTCGCGGCCTAGTCGACGTGCTGCGGGTGGTCCCCATTTTTCAGCACTTCTCGAAATCGGTGCTGACTCAGATGGCCGAAGTGATGCACGTGCGGCAATACAAACGTGAAGAGTTTCTCTACTACGAAAACGACCCTGGGCTGGGGCTCTACATCGTGCGCAGCGGGCGTGTGCGGCTCCTCACAGAAGACGCACAGGGTGACGTACACGAATTACGTCAAGTTGGTGAATACGAATTACTTGGTGAAGTGGCAGTACTCGGCGACTTTCGCCGCATGGAATCCGCACAAGCGCTTGTGGATACCGAAGTTCTTGGCTTTTTTAGCCCAGACATGAAGGTCATGGCGAACCGAACACCCAAGGTGCACGCAGCAATGACCACGGCACTCGCACAACACCTTGCGACCCAGCAGGTCTGGCTTATGCAGCTACTCACCCAGCAGATGGGCAAAGTCGATGCGCTGCGCCTCCGTGACGAAGCACATGCGTTGCAACAAACAGAAGCACCCGTTGGCAGACTCACGAACTAGTGCTGCGTAATGGTATGACGGGGCGATGTGTTGGTCATTTTAGTGCCCACCAAGGCGCTTGAACACACTGGTAAGCTTCTATAGGGGGACACACAGAACCCAACGATTCAATCTTGACCCCACTAGGGTATGTGCGTTTTGATGAACGTTCGGCGCAGCCTAAACCATTTGGCACACGCAGCGTTACGTGCGTTTGCCCTGTTATCAACCTGCCCCATCTGCTGTGAAGAAAGGCACTGAAATCACCCTAACGCTAGAGAAATTCGCCGACCGTGGCAAATCGTTGGCCCGCCTCGATGGCTATGTCGTCTTCGTGGCCGGAGCAGTCCCCGGCGATACCGTGCGTGCGCGGATCTTCAAGAAGCGTAAAAAGTTCGCCGAGGCCCGCGTCCTCGAAGTGCTCAAGCCCAGCCATCTGCGTACGTCGGCGCGGTGCAGCTACTTTGGCACCTGCGGCGGCTGCAAGTGGCAGCACGTGCAATACCAAGCGCAACTCGATGCCAAGCAGCAGAGCGTAGCCGAGGCACTGGCGCATCAAGGTGGCTTCGAAGGCCTGACTGTGCGCCCCACGCTCGGTGCCGACGACATCTACTTCTATCGCAACAAGATGGAATTCTCCTTCAGCCCGGCCCGTTGGCTGACGCCGGAGGAGATCGCTTCGGGTGAAGAGCTTGATCGCGACTTTGCGCTGGGGCTCCACGTACCGGGCAACTTCCTTAAAGTGCTTGATCTCACGGAATGCTTCTTACAATCCGAACTCAGTTCGCGCATTGTCAATGCCGTGCGTGCGGTCGCCAAAGCGCAGGACTGGAAGCCCTG
>CAYYHN010000647.1:0-3354 GCA_964471245.1 uncultured Rhodothermaceae bacterium
GCCCGTCCCGATGGCCCAAACGGGCTCATACGCAATAACAAGCGCCGAGGCGTTTGCCGCTGCGATGCCATCGAGTGCGCCGTTGACTTGCGTGGTCACAACGGCGTTCACCTGGCCTGCATCACGCTCCGCTAGTGTTTCGCCGACGCATACGATTGGGACGAGGCCATGGACCATGGCCTGCTTCGCCTTGGCGTTCACACCGGAATCGGTTTCGCCAAAATACTGGCGGCGTTCCGAGTGGCCGAGGATCACGTAGTGGCACCCGACGGAGGTCAGCATCGAAGCCGAGATTTCTGCGGTATACGCGCCCGAATCGGCAGCGTGCATATTCTGTGCGCCCAACCGGACGGCTGAGCCGTGCAGCGTGCCCGAAACGGCATCAAGGCTGATATACGGGGTACAGACGGCTACGTCGATGCCAGCGGCGGGTGTGCCTACAGCTTCAACAACCTGTTTGGCAAGGTTGACGGCCTCGTTGAGGTCCGTATTCATTTTCCAGTTTCCGGCAATCAGCATGGTCGGTATGTTCGCGTTGGTTGGCAAAATTGGTGCGGGCCTGCATGGCTGCACAGACTCCGACCGAACATACAACACCCGCATTTGAATTGCTGGCCCACCGTTACGGGGAATCCCGTTCGCCCATGCAGGTACAAGGCCGACTCTGGTGGCATCAAACCAGACAACCCGAGCGCAGACGGCGAATGCATAGTCCGGGGATGCAAGGCCGTCTGGCTCGGGCTGTCGGGAGGGGCGCAGCAGGAAGGAGGCACTGCTGCGCAGTCCTGGCCCTTAAATGGGATTAGATGACGCGACCGAGGATGTCATGCAAGGTGCCGGTGATGGCCGAGTCGTAGCGTGTGCGACGCACAACAACCACATCGCCTTGCTGGTACACATCACGGCGGTTGAAGCGGCCTGCGAGGTGCTTGGCTTCCACATGGGCTACGTCCTCGTTGCGGAACACATACACATCGATTACGTCGCGCCCATCCAATAGGAATCGATTGGTTGTTTCAGCGGGCAGCCGCGTAGCAATTGGGCCGTACTCGGTGACCATAACACCACGGTCGAAGAATTCCTTCGCCAGCCAAATGAGACCGACAAGCTCTTCCTCTTCTTCCACAACTTCGCCTTCAGCGGCTTCCTCTTCAGCAGGCATTGCTGCTGCAGTTTCGGTAGTTGCGACCGTGTCTTCATGTGCAGGCTCAGCGTTGGGGAGCTCCTGCGTCGCAGAGCATGCCATGGCAAATAGGGCAACAAAGGCAAAGGTAGAGAGGCGACTAACGGGCGATGTTGTCTTCATGGTGCGTTCCGTGTGCGTCTTGGAATGTTTGGGTCAGCTTTGCATGTCTATTTGGCAAGCCCTATTCCAAGTCCGCGCAACACCCGACTGAATCGTCAAAAACCTGCATTGAGTCGTCGAAAAGCCATGTTAAACCCACGTGCACGTTTCAGATAAAGCAATCCGGGCAACCCCAGCGCCACGCCCGGCAGACGGCAGTGTCTACGATTTGGAACGCAAGAGGTAGCTGATTGTCGCCAAATGGTGGTCGTCGTGCTCGGCAACGAAGAAGGCAAGGTCGAGCACGCGCATCGGTTGGCGGAGCCGTGGGTGCAAGGCCGCGGCCATGACGGCGTCTGCGTCGAGTGCATCCAGCCGAGCTACGAACTGCGCCCGCGCATCCCGGAAAGCCGTGAGCAGCGCGGGCATCGGTGTTGCATTGTGGTCCGCCTCATGTGTGGCGGTGTTCGAGAGATCGGCAGCACGCATGACCTCCACACCCGCCAAGATGTCATCGATGCGCCCATACCACAGCGGTTCTAGATCGAGCAGATGGCCGACGTTTTCCTGAATAGACCAGCGCCCATCGGGCTGCGCTGTGAGTATCGCTGGGGCGATGGTACTGAGGCGCTCCTCCAACCGGGCTGGCGTGCCACGTAGACGTTCTACGATCAGCGGAAATTGATCCGTCTGCAGGTCGAAGGCGAAGGTGCGGGCAAACCACGGTTCAGGCGTAATCATCAGATGGAACGCGATTAGCTGTTGGGGAAGAGCCGCGCTAGTGTTTGGTCGATGGCGTCCAACGAGCCTTGCCCCGCGAACTTGCCGACGATCTTGCCTTGCCCATCGATGATAATGCGCGTTGGGAGCACATTGACGTTGTAGCGAATGGCTTGCTCATCATCGAGGCCTTGTGCGAGCGAGGCATGGACGCCCGGCAGTTCACGGTCTTCGAGGAAGGCTTCCATGATCACCGGGTCGGGCTCGACGGAGATGGATAAGATATTGAAGAGTTGCCCGTTGAGCGCTTCGAAGATGGCATTGCGGAGTGGGATCTCACGTTGGTATTGCGCGTCACGTGGGTCGTAAAATTCCACCAAAAGCACTTCTTCAGGGTAATCGTCCAACGAAGTCATTCGACCTTGCATCGTCGGCACGCTGATTTCCGGGGCGTCCATGCCGGGTCGCAGGTTTTCGATCTCGTAAATAGCGCGCGAGGCCCACGAAGCCCATTCGGTGCCGCCATAGGCCTGCTGGATGGCGCGTGCTGCCTCGGCGGCTCCAGCATAGTCAAGGCTATCGAGACGGGCCACGACGCCCTCGGCGGCAAACGCTCCTTTCAGGTCGGGCGTATCGGCGTTGTCCTCAAAAAAACGAACGAATGTGAGGGCCGAATCTTGCCCAGCAAGACGGGCTACAGAGCGCCGCGTAGCACGAATGAGGTCGGGATTGGTGACGTTGTCAAAGCCCCACTCTTGCAGGCGTGCGACGGCCAATGAGTCGTTCCAATCTGTCAGCATCGTGATGGCTTCCATTGCGGCAATCTCACCACCGATAGTGCCGGGGAAGTTGTCCCGCAGTGACCACATGATGGAAGACGATTGCCCAATGATTCGCCCGATGGCGTCGGCAGCGGCCTCATCCGTTTCGCGCAGTTGGTTGACGAGCATGTTGTTGTACTGAGTCTTCGAGTTACGATAGGCCAGCCATGCAAAATTCTCTGTCGAACGTATCCGCAGCGGTCGCCCATCACGCGGTACGGTGATGGCTACCGTGCCCGAGTCACCATTGGCTACGGCGAGTTCCTCGGACATCAGCAATTGCCCACGGTTGCTAATAAGGAGTGGATACACACCGCGTTCTTCGGCTTGCACAGTCAGTTCAAACGCTCCTGTGCTGTCGAGTTGGGCTATGCCCAGCGTATCGGGGTCGCCCGTGGCGTTGTTCTGGATGACGAAGATGTCCCAACCGTTGAAGTCGGCCAAGCTGTCGGCCCGCGATGTGACGGTACCGCTCAGATAGCTCGATACTGCTGCCGTCGTTTCAGAGGCCTGTGGCTGGCATCCGCT
>CAYYHN010000648.1:0-3336 GCA_964471245.1 uncultured Rhodothermaceae bacterium
ACCAACCCACATCGTTCCTTCGGTATCCTCTGCGAACGTGAGTACGTCAGGGACATGCTCTCCCGTGTCGGCAGTCCACGCCTCGGCCAGTTCACCATCGTGGAAGCGCAGCACACCGGCATCGGTGCCAACCCACAAGCTCCCATCGCGGCCTTCTTGGAGCGCGCTGATCCACGTGCTCGGTACGCCTTGCGCAGCACCATACGGCTCGAAACGTCCTTCGTGGAAGCGCACCAACCCTCGATTGCTGCCTACCCATAGGCTGCCATCGTCGGTGCCTGCCAGCGACGTGATCGTGTTGCTAGGTAAGCCATCTTCGGTGGTGTACACCTGCACAGACTGCCCTTCCATGCGATTGAGGCCGCCGCTTTCCGTGCCAAACCACAGGACGCCATCGCGGTCCTCATAGGTGGCATACATAGCGTTGGATGACAGCCCTTCGCGCTCGGAATACATCGCGAAGGTGCTTTGCCGTAGGCGATTGAGCCCGCCGCCATCGGTGCCCAACCAGAGGCTGCGCTCGTGATCGATCCAGAGGACACGGCCCGCATCGCTCGTCAGGCCGTCAGCGGTGGTCATTACGTCGAGGTTGCCGTCGTACCAGCGGCCTAAGCCGCCCTCGTCAAAAGCCAACCACAAGGCACCCGATGCATCTTCCAAGAAGGCGCGTGGACGCAACGGACGCTCGTCGCCCCAAGCCATAGGTACCAAGGCATCCGGTTGCCCTTGCACAACGCCGCCATCGGTACTCACCCACAAGGTTCCTGCAGTGTCCTCATGGACTTGCACTACCATATCGCTGGGTAACCCCTCGGCTGTCCCCATCCGTTCCCACGTTTCATGGGCCTTATAATAGAGGCCATCGATGGTGGCGACATAGAGACGGTCATCGCTGGGTGCTGTATATACTTGGTAGATACGCTTGGGCTCGTCGCCATCCCAAAGGGTCTCTTTAGACAAACGTCCCTCGGGTTGGACGGCCCAAAGGCCATGCTCTGTGGTGCCAATCCACAGCGTCCCAACTGCATCGTAGGTTAGACTGGTAATCGTAGCCTCGGCCAAAGGAGCGGTGATGTCCGAGGTCGTAAACGTGCCGTCTTGGTAGCGAACAAGACCACGGGCGGTACCCACCCACACCGTACCGTTCTCGTGAGGCAAGAGGGTGCGGATGTAGTGGCTGGCGGTGAAAGCAGCGGTATTGGTCCGGTCGAAAATGGTAAAGCCCATCCCATTGTAGCGGACAAGCCCTTCCTGGGTACCCATCCACAAGTAGCCGTCTGGCGTTTGCGCCAAAGCTAAAACGGATTGCTGCGGCAGCCCATCATCGACCTCCCACGTCTCATGTACAAACTGGGTCAAAGCCTGCGTGGGATCGCTGACAGCGAGCGCTTGTGCCATGGCCGTCGTGCCTGTTCCAATGAACAGTACGGCAATGAGCAGCAAAGCAAGGGGACGCCTGACGATCATAGGTGACACGAGTGCTTGTAATAAAGGATTGAGGGAAGCAAAGAGCGCCCCACCATACGGTATATGGTCCGATTACATACGAAGGGCACTCTCGAAGACATCGTCCGCTTTACCACCTTCTTAAACAGAAAAAACGGCAATGCTTACCTCCTAGAGGCGATTTATCGCCCGTGCTTTGGCCTCCTCTCAACGACCCATTCACTCCTTCACAATTACTTCACACAGAAAAATTTAAGGTTTTTGATCACTCATCCGATTGCTGTATTTGCAGTCCCTGTGCATTCGCAATTGTGAGGCACATCAGGACCTGAATGAGTTCTCAGACCTGACCCTAACATCAATCACCATGAAAAAACGCTATCGACTCCTGTGGATCCCTGTGGTCATGGTTGTGCTGGGCCTTACGGCTGCCGGATGCAGTGATGCAGGCCTTACCGGAGCAACGAATGCCACTGATTCCATCCCTCTTACTAAAGTAGAGGAGCAGGAAGTCTTCCAAGCCTATTTGGATGCCACGGGCCCCGATGCTACCGCTACGATCGGCCTCGAAGTTCAACTAAGCCGTGCATTGGCGACCCGCAAGTTCATTCAGCGCTTTGACTTATCGACGCCTGACCTTGAGGCGCCCGAAGCCAATCTCAGCCCAGAGGCGACAAGCTACACCCTCTACGTCTCAGTAGAAGTAGCCTCGCTCGAAACCCTGCTCGAAGCTTTTGAACGCGACCCTGACGTGCTCAAAGTTCGGCCTCACTCACCCCAACAAGGTATTCATACCCAATAGGTCGGATCGCAGCCTCATGCTCAGAGGCTATCGAAACGACTTTTTCAATCCTCCTGAAAAGTAACCCGACCGACTGTACGTACGATTATGAAACGCTCTCCTCTAACATATTCTGCCTTGCTGCTGGCCTTGCTGCTGGTAGGCTGTCAAGACAGCTTCACGAATTTCGACCAAACCAGCTTAGACAACGCAACGGTAGAAACCGTCGCGGAGACCGATGGCAAGCTGCGCCATGCCCACATGCTGCCACAAGCCACGAAGGTGGACGTGATGGGTAAAGGCGGCGGTGCAGGCCAAATGAACCTTATCTTTAAAGTCAGCGCCTTGAGTGTGCTCGAGCGCTACGAAGTGCTCGAGCGCTTCAAGACCATGGAACGCTTCCGCGTGATGGAGCGCTTCTACTACGACGCCGTCATTGGTGGCTTTGCGATCTCTGTTGAGGACAGCCTAGGTCAGAATGACTTTACGTCGTTCCTCTCACAGATGGCGGCTGATCCCGACGTCCTGTGGATGGAACCTGACTTCTCCGTCGAGTCAACTCCAGGCAGTGAAGTCGCGGAAACTGGCAGCCAGACGATTCCGTGGAGCGTGGCCGCCATTGGTGGGCAAGACAGCTACACCGTCTCTGGCAATGGCCAAGGCAGCGTCGACATCGATGTCTTCGTGCTCGATACCGGTGTGAAGAAAACCGACCTCAACGTAGTCAGCAACTTGGACTTCATTGATAGCAACAACGGTAATGGCAATGACGCGGACGGCCACGGTACGCATATCGCGGGCATCATTGGCGCTGAGGATGACAACGACAAGATTGTAGGCATCGCACCGGGCGCACGGATCCACAACATGAAAGTGCTGGGCGATGACGGCACGGCAGATGTCTCCAGTGCCATTGCGGCGGTCGAATACATCACGCAGTACAAGCTCGACAATCCAACGCAGCCCGTCGTCGTCAACATGAGCCTTGGCGAAAACATTGGCTCGGAACTCTACACGGCTCTCGATGAAGCCATCGTAGCCTCGACCGCCGCCGGTGTGGTCTACGTGGTCGCAGCAGGCAACCAAGGCGTCAATGCCAACCACGTGAC
>CAYYHN010000649.1:0-3330 GCA_964471245.1 uncultured Rhodothermaceae bacterium
CGAACCATTGCCTCACTTGCTGACGTGCCGTTTACGGTCTACGATATCCGTGGCACATTGGCTGGCTCGGCACTCACGGAGCACAACAAGGACGTTGCTGCGCCCCATGAGCGCAATGCCGACTTACCCGCTTCGTTCGTGCCCGGTCGGAATGCGCTGTTCTTAAATCTTGCGGCGAACCACGCATGGAATCGGGGCATGTACGACTTGGTAGGGGGCATGTGCCAGACGGACTACTCCGGCTATCCCGATTGCCGCCGCGTCTTCATCGACACCATGCAGGTTGCGCTTTCACTTGCGCTTGACACCGATTTCAGGATCCATACGCCGCTCATGTACCTGACCAAGGCTGAGACGTGGAAGCTTGCACATGACCTTGGTGTCCTTGCGGTGGTGGAGGAACACTCGCACACCGATTACAACGGCGACCGCACCCAACGCCATGCATGGGGCTACGGCAAGCTCGACAATCCGGCGTCGCTACTTCGCGCCCAAGGCTACGAGGAGGCCAAAGCAAAGGGCTGGCTCGATTGAAGTGCGGCTTGTATGCACGAACAGAAACGGATCTCGCTACTTCAGTAGCTGTAACGTCTTCGTATGTGCTCCTTCAGGCGTTTCAAGCCGGTACAGGTAAGTACCACTTGGTAGTGATCCGGCATCAAAGGTTATTTCATACGAACCCGCCGTATGGATGCCAGAGGCTAGCACAGTGACCGTTCGCCCAAGCATGTCATACACGGCCAGACGGAGTTCACTGGTGACCGGTACTGTATACCGAATGTGTGTAGATGGATTAAATGGGTTGGGGTAATTGTCTTCCAGTTGAAAAGCCGTAGGTACACTTCCAGAATCTAGGTCGCGTAGGCCTTCGTTTTCAATGGTGGTGCTTGTTTCATTCGTTGCTGTGCCAACGAAGGTGGTGCCTTGAAATGCATTGCCCCCGTCTTGATACACAATGGCGAAGTCCGTTGGATTCAGCGGAGCTACCGAGATGAAGAGCGTACTGGAAGCATTGAATACGCGCTCTTCTCTCAAGGAGATGGTTTGCCCTTGCGTGGTTCCCGTGAGGTGTGCTCCCGCGTATTGCTGGCCGTCGAGGGCGTAGGCAAGGACGAAATGATCTGCACTCAGAGCTGATGCCGCGATAGAGATCGGTGTTTCGGCTTGGAACGTTGTGGAAGGTCCCATATGCAGGGTTTCTCCGTTCGTAATCTCTGCAATAGCTACGCGTTTATTGTAGACGAGGACCGCGCGCGAGGTGTCGAGGGCTGCGACGGCTACGAGATCGGTTGAGATGTCGAGCACCTTGGGTGGACCAAAGCGGATAGAGGTGTCGGTGACGTTGGCTACTAAGGCGGCTCCTGCGGTTTGGAACGGACCAAAGTCGTAGTTGCTGAAAGCGATCACGACATGTGTTGCACTCAGCGCAGCGGCAGCAAAGGAAAAGGTTGGGGAAGCATTAAACACGTGCCGTCGCCCGAAATCCGCGATGTCTAAGTTTTCCACTTCGCCAACGATGGCGGTGCCGTAGCCGCCTTGGGTGCCATCGCGGAAGGCCACAAGGAATTGAGTGGGGCCCAGTACAGCAAGGGTATTCGCATAGGTGAGCGCTTCGTTGAAAACATGCTGGGCTCCATATTGTGTGACGCGCATGTCGGTTACCTCGCCCACCCGTGCCATACCTCGCTGCGTGCCGATCTCACTATAGCTGAGCACAAACCTTGAAGGAGAAAGTAGTGCTATATCTATTTCACCCGTCGGTGCAGTGTTGAAAACACTGGCTGGGCCATAGCGGGTGCGGTTAGATTCGAGCACTTCGCCCACAATGATGGTGCCCTGATGCGTGTTGCCCACATCGCTGTAGGCCACTACGAAATGCGTGGGGCTTAGTGCAGCGATGGCTAAATCAGCCGTGGGGGCCTTGTTGAAGACGCCAATATTGATAGAAGCGTATGGCAAGGAAGAGCCAAATCGGGCAGCGACATCATAGGCTGAGACGGCGTGCGATTGCGCTTCCAGCCACGTCTCAATAGGGTCTAGCTCAGAGTTGGGACCGTGTTGTGCATAGGCGGGTAAAGACCAACTAAAGGCAAGAATGTAAAAGGTGAGCGAGCGGAGAAGGTACGTGGTGGTGTGTTGCAGCAAAGCCGTTTGCAAGGGGAGATGTGCGGGTCGTGGGTACGTTGGATTTGACACACGAATAGCGGCTCCCTTGGTCGTTAAGGGAGAGGGCTAATGCATCGTCAGTGATGCAATTGAAAACGTCTATATTCGCCGAATTTGCTGCAAAACGATACGATTCGGTAGAAAAACTGCGACAATGAAAGGTGTCGGATAGAAAGAAAAAACCCGCCTGCTGAGAAGATGGCAGCAGGCGGGTTTCGGTCGACTAAATCTGTCTTTCGCGACGCGTACTGATCATATTTGTCGCGTAGAAAGCAGTGCGTGTTCTCTGGCCATTATTGGGCAACCATAAGTGCTTGTATCTCGTCATCAAGTCCAGTCATCTCCCACCGTGAGAGCGCAATCGGTATGCTGTCGATTGTATTAAGTTGATCGAAGAAAGCCTTCAGTGAGAACGGCTGGTTTCGGTCTTCTAGCTGCTTTGCGTAGTCAGCAAGGGTGCGTTCCAGCAGATATTTACCCGTAACGTAGCTGGTCCCGTAACCAGGCTGCCGAAGGTAGAGGTGCTGCTCGAAAATCAACAGCTCTTTTTCGGTTTTCATCCAGCCACGAGGGGTCCATTCGGTGTGAATACCACCGGCTTCTTCCATCGTCATTTCGTTGGCGTGCGCGTAGAGGGAGCCCAGTCCGCGTGCGGCACGCTGTGCCAACAGGATCCATACCAATTCCCGTGATCGAGGGCTGTCATCGTATAGGCCAGCATGCATGAACATTTCCTCGACCCCAGTAGCCGCGCCCTCACTACGGCTATCAAAAATGTTGTAGAGGAGAGGGCCACGCACGGGGCTCGGATGCGGCTCGTTGTCCATGCGCGCCAACTCAAACCAATGGTAGAAGTGCGTGAAGAGGGGGACGGGGTCGTAATGCGAGGTGATATAGAAGAAATTGCGGCGTTCTTCGGGAATAAAGCTCCCAAGGTGTTCACGTAGCGCAGGCTCCAGATAATCGACTACGGTCAACACCTCTTCGTCTTCGAGAAAGGTCATCAAGCGTGTCGCAGCTTCATCGGCCAAAGCATCATATTCTGCTGGCGTCGATGCGGCGACCATCGGTGGGAGGTTGCGGTTGCGGTGTTCTTCGAGCTTTAGCGAAGACCACGCGCGATCGAGTTCGCGCTTCAGCAGACGAACCTCGTCTTCCCACGTC
>CAYYHN010000650.1:0-3326 GCA_964471245.1 uncultured Rhodothermaceae bacterium
ATGATTCAGAGAAGGTGCGACGCCCAAGGTTGGGTAGCGGCGTCAGGTCTCGGCGGCTTGAGGACTTCTCCTTGTTTTTTGCGTGCTACGAGAGCGTTTGGGGCGGAGTTACATTAAGTGCTAAAATTTTAACTTTCATGATTGCTTCACAAACTCGACGTAAACTTTTGGCCTAGCTGGGATGTCGCTCCGGTAGTTATAGACGCTATTGGAAGCGCTTTTCGCTATCTTGGCTCGCCAACAACAGGGTAGCTTCATCCGACACATGCCTGCGACGCTTCCTATAAACTCCGTTGCCTCACCGTGGCGCGTTGTATTATGGACAACGCTAACCATGATTGCGTTTGCAGCGAACTCCGTGCTGTGCCGGCTCGCACTACAAACGACCGCGATAGACGCAGGTACGTTTACAAGCATTCGCTTAGTAGCTGGTGCCGTCACCTTGTGGCTGGTTGTCGGGTATCGGCAGCGAGCGTGGGGACATATAGCGGGGCGTTGGTCGATGGCCATAGCACTGTTCGTATATGCCGCGGCGTTCTCATTTGCCTACATCCAACTCGCCACAGGGACGGGCGCACTGCTCTTGTTTGGAGCCGTACAACTCACAATGATTGGCTACGGCTTGCTGCGCGGCGAACGGCTATCTGGTGCACAGAGCTTGGGCGTCCTGCTCGCCTTCGGTGGCGTGATTTATCTCGTTTCGCCTGGCCTGCAAGCGCCGCCGCTTGGTCCAGCGTTGTTGATGATTGGGTCGGGAGTTGGCTGGGGAGCCTATTCGTTGTTGGGGCGCGGCGTCAAGAAGCCCGATGTTGCAACAGCTGGTAATTTCATTCGAACGATGCCATTGGTAGCCGTGCTCTTGGCAGCCTCCCTGCTGTGGGGCGAGGCTGGGTTGCAATGGGATCAGCTTGGGATTGGATATGCGGTGCTGTCCGGAGCAGTGACGTCGGGGTTGGGGTACATCTTGTGGTATGTCGTGTTGCCGTATCTGCGTGCATCGAGCGCGGCGACGGTGCAATTGAGCGTCCCGGTGTTGGCTGCCTTGGGCGGCGTCGCCTTTGTGGCGGAGCCACTGACGATGCGGCTTGTGGTGGCTTCCATCATCATTTTAGGCGGTATCCTTTTGGTTGTCCGAAACCGTCGGTAGGCAACAGGATCTAGCTAAAATCAAGGTGCAACTCTAGCTGCCCTATGCGTACAACACAGTGACTTCTTCATACCAGTTTTGCTGACCTATGTCTTACATCGAATTTCCCGCAACTGTCGAAGTATCCGCCAACGAGGTTTTTTCGGGCATCGTCGAAATCTCAGGGACGGCAAGCTATGAGGATGGCGTCCTCACTTTTCGGTGGCAGTCGAAGGGGATTATGGGCGGTTGGACCGAACAACCGCCCATCGAGTTGTTGCTTTCGGACATACGGGCTGCATGGGTGAAGCGCAGTGGAGGCATTTTGATCGTACAAGTGCAGCGGTTGGCGCTCATCGATCTCATCCCCGGCGACAGCAACGACGCGCTCGTGTTACGTGTCAAGCGAGATGCACGTGAGCGCGCGCGTGCGATGGCCGAGGTGATTCAGCGCGACCTCGACCACGAGGCTGTTCTGCGCGGCATCCCGTTTCGCCTACCCGACACCGGCTTCAAGGAAATTCGGGGCCTTGTGACCGTGGAGGAAGGCTTCTTGGTGTTTGATGTGCAAACCAGCATAGGCGGTGAGTTCTGGAAAGAGCAGGAACTGATCAAGATCGAACTAGCGGCCTTAGAGGAAGTCCGCTTTGAACCGGGCAAAATGAACGACCATCTCCACGTTCGCCCGCGTACCCGCGCCCTTTTGGATGCTATGCCGGGCAATTACAAGTATGATTTGCGCCTTCGCATTAAGAAACGCTACCGCGATGACGCGTGGGAACTGATGTCAGCGTTGGAAACACAAATGGCAACGTGAGTACACACCTGGGAGCATACATCGGTACAATACGCTCGCAAGTCACCACGTTCGGACCAATCGATACAGATGGAACTTAAAGCCCTTCGTACCGCCATATCCAACATGGCTGCTACACCTGTAGCTGACCTTGATACAGACGCAGCACAAACAGCGTTCATAGCGCTGCGTGACGGTCTCGAAGCTGGAACGGTGCGTGCCGCCACACGTGCAGACGATGGGACGTGGACGGCACACGCTTGGGTGAAGCAGGGCATTCTACTTGGCTTTCGCCTTGGTGGCTTGGTTGCCTATGCGGGGGCGCCACTAAGCTTTATCGATAAAGATACTTACCCACCTCGCACGTTTACCCTTGCCGGCCGGGTGCGTGTAGTGCCTGGAGGATCGGCAGTGCGCCGTGGCAGCTATGTCGCGCCGGGTGTTGTGTGCATGCCGCCCATGTACATCAACGTCGGGGCTTATGTTGATGCCGGGACGATGGTCGATTCGCATGCGTTGGTGGGGAGCTGCGCGCAGATCGGGCGCGACGTGCACCTCTCCGCAGCGGTACAGGTTGGCGGTGTGTTGGAGCCGCCGGGTGCATTGCCCGTCATCGTGGAGGACAGTGCATTCATCGGTGGTGGGTGTGGCCTGTATGAGGGTGTGCTGGTGCGTCGGCGTGCAGTGCTTGCGCCGGGCGTCAACCTTACGCGTGCTACTCGGATCTACGACCTTGTGCACGAACGCATCATCACAGCCGATGCTGGAGGTGTGCTTGAAGTCCCCGAAAACGCCGTCGTCGTGCCCGGCAGTCGTGCGGTCACTTCCGCGTTCGGTGCAGCGCACGGCCTTGCATTGTACGCCCCGATGATCGTCAAGTACCGCGATGCGAAGACGGATGCGGCGACCGCTTTGGAAGGCGCGCTTCGTTAATGACAACTTGCGGGGCTAAAAAGCATGCCGTGCATCCTCGCGGTCGCGTTGAATCACCCACGCATCGGGGTCGGCGATGAGCTCGTCGGGCTGGAAGGGGAGCGCCCAGCGGACGGTTTGGGATGCGCCGGGCGGCAGGGTCAGCGTTTGGCTTTCGCTGCGGTAGGTTGCCGTGAACCGCTCGCCTTGGGTGGCGGCCACGACGACCTCAATCGTTCCCATGCCAGCGTTTTCGAGTGTCGCTGTTACGTTCCATTGGCCATTGCTTTCCTCAAGCTGCACATCCGACCAGCGGTATTCGGGAAGTGCTGTGGTGTAGAACCACGTATCGACGAACGTATCATATGCAAGGCTGTCGGCAGAGTAGGGGCGGAGGGTTCGGAGCAGGTCTTGCAGGGCGGGTGCGCCCTGTGTGCTGCGGACGTTGCGGATGAACTGCATGTGCCGCCCCTGATGCACTTCTTTCACAAA
>CAYYHN010000651.1:0-3323 GCA_964471245.1 uncultured Rhodothermaceae bacterium
CCCATGCTGCACTCCAGCGATGCCGATCTGTCACCTCAAACTGCGCCCGAATGCGTGGCGCTACGGTCGTGCCAATGCCATTGGAAAAGGACTGGATGCGCACACCAGGCTCCATACGTAGACGGCCAACTTGGAAGCGTGTATCCATGTATGCCCCGCCGGTACTTACACCAGCTTGCACCGAACGGAAGGTCGAACCAAGCTCATAGTCGTAGTTCGTGGCCCCCGCATAGAGGCCAAACTGTATCTGTGTGGTGCCCAACAGATACAAAAACATGATCTCCGTATTGAACCCTTCGATGGTCGCGTCGCGCTCCTCCTCAGCCGTCGGACGGAAGGTGCTTTCGAGCTGCGTGAAGTACACGTTCAACTGCGTCATCAACGGGTAATCGGATGGGATGTAGAGGTAGCGCCCGCCATAAGCTGCATTCCGCCATGTCGAACGCCCCACCGATTCGGTGTTGCTGGTTTCCCCTATAAAACCCGAATCGGAAGTCTGCAACGCCGTAGCCGAGAAGCTACTGGTGCGGTTCAGATAGGCATGAAGCTTCACGAACCGATCGCCAAACTGGAACGGAAGGTCTTCACCTAGGAGATTGGGTGCTACGCGCTCAATGACCGATTCGCGTACGGATGCCAGCAGCGACACCTTTCCGGGCGACAAGGGCACTTCGATGCGCACCGCACTCAGGAACGGAGCCATCGACGCCGCTCCCGTTACTTTCTGCTTGTTACCATTGCGCGTCTGCACATCAATCACGGAGGAAATGCGACCACCATAGCGCGCCCCAAAGCCACCTGCGTAGACATCCGCTTGCGCAACAATGTCGGCTGGAAAAGCGGAATAGAAGCCAACGATGTGGAACGGCTGATAGATCGGCATCCCGTCAACCATAACGAGGTTCTGTGTAGGGGTGCCGCCTCGAACGAAGAGCTGTCCGCCGCGGTCGCCGGTGGTGACAAAGCCCGGCAGGGTAACAAGAAATGCAGCGAGGTCAGCAGATACGTCGGGCATTGGCACGCGGTCCATCATAGCAGGGCGTATAATGAACTCGCTTACACGGGGCCGTGTCTCCGCACGCTCGGTTTCCACAACGACCTCGTCCATCTCGGCTGCGTCGGGTTGCAGCATGATGTCGCGATCTTCTTGCTGATTGAAGCCGAGCGTGAGGGTATCGGTAGCAGTGATAAAGCCGATGTAGGAGACGGTGAGAACCGCTTCGCCTGGAGGTACACGGGTTAGAAAAAAGAACCCGTTGGCATCGGCAGCCACGCCCATTTGGCGGCCGTTGTCGATGAGGTCGAGCAAGACTGTCGCACCAGGCAGGGGTTCGCTACTGCTTGCATCCAACACACGGCCACGCACCGAAGCAAACTGCCCAAAGGCATCCGAAACACCCCACACCAGCAGTAGGGCCATGCACAATGCACGGACATAATTCATGGCGGATCTGAAAAGTGAAACAGGCACCTTGGCGTCAATTGCCTTAAAATACAAGCCAAGCGCGGAACTGCATACGCCGACCGTGCATTTCGATGGCCTACCTGTACGCGAGCCTACAGCCTTGCGTGTGTACCAAAGCGTTCTGTTTCTATGCGTCGTAAACCGTTGCGAGTGATGTTGTTAGTGGCCTTGGGCGTCTTTTTTACGTTCGCCCTGCTCGACACCATTGGCGTCTTCAACGAGAAGCCGTATTACGAGGTGCCGCACGGCGACCACAGTCATTATGTGCCCCGAGACTGCGACCCTGAGCTTCCGTTTGACCGCACGCCAACAACTGAACCAGGCCCCGGTATGCGCATCGACTGTGTGACCGGGCAGATTATCCCCGACACGCCGTAGCTACGCTACCGAAAACCGACATCATCGTCAGCTTGCGTCGCCCGCCGCTGGGCGACCCAGTGCGTGCAAGGCATCACCAGCTAAACGCATCCCCACCCACTCGTCCATGGGCTTCGCGCCCAAGGCCTCATAGAAGTCGATGGCGAGCCGGTTCCACGTCAGCACGCTCCAGTCTAAACGTTCGCAGCCGCGTGCCGAGGCGATCTCCGCCAGCCGCCTCAGCAAGGCCATGCCTACCCCTCGTCCACGCGCCTCAGGGCGCACAAACAAATCTTCGAGGTAGATCCCGAAGCGCGTCAAGAACGTCGAGTAGTTGGAAAAGTACAAGGCAAAACCAACCGCCCTGCCTGCCTCGTCCTCGGCAATCAACGCTTCGCAACGTGGCTGTGCCCCCTCGGCTAAGTGTGTCGCCAACGCCCCTGCATCGGGCTGGGCCTCATGGAGCAACCTCTCATACGCCGCCAGTTCGCGGATCAGTTCACACAACACAGGCGCATCTTCTCGTCCTGCAGTGCGAATGGTGATGGCTGGGTTTTCAGACATAGGGTTTGGCGGTTCGGGTTTTGTGATTCAAGCTTCAGATTTCGGATTTCGTTCTCAAATCGAGACATTTACTCTTAAGCTTTTGCGCGCGCGGCCGAAAATAGGAATTGCTGGCTGTACTTCCGTTCTCTCTGCACAACTTGGGCCCAGAACGCCTCCGTACTTAGCGGTCGCGGCCCCCAACGCGCAAACCAACATATGAACTTCCGCATTTACGTGGTCGATGACGACCGGCACTACGCCCGAATGCTCAGCTTCCGCCTCGACAAAAACCCCAACTACGAGGTTCAAGTCTTTAGTAGTGGTGAAGAGGTGCTACGGGCCATGATGAACCCGCCGGACCTGATCTTGCTCGACATTATGATGCCTGGGATTGACGGCATCGAGGTGCTGCGCCGCGTCAACCACCGCTATCCTGACCTGCCGGTAATTATGGTTTCGGCGCAAGGTGTCATTGATACGGCCGTAGAGGCGATGAAACTAGGCGCGTACGACTACATCACAAAGGGCCAAGACGACCTTGTCAAGCTCGACCGCGTGGTTGGAAACGTGCTTGAAAAAGTGTCTATGAAGCGTGAGCTGGACACCCTCCGGGTTGAAGTCAAGCAACGTTACAGCATGAGTGGCCTCGTGGGCGAAAGCACTGCCATGAAAAAGGTCTACCGCATGATTCAGAAGACGCTGCGTGGCGACCTTACGGTAGCCATCCAAGGCGAAAGCGGTACGGGCAAGGAATTGGTCGCCAAGGCGATTCACTACAACTCGGGCCGTAAGCGCAAACCGTTTGTAGTCGTCAATTGCGCTGCCATCCCGCGTGACCTGATGGAGAGCGAATTCTTCGGCCACGAAAAAGGTTCGTTCACAGGTGCTCACGCCCGTAAAATTGGTAAGTTTGAGCAGGCCCATGGCGGGACGATCTTCCTTGATGAGATTGGCG
>CAYYHN010000652.1:0-3316 GCA_964471245.1 uncultured Rhodothermaceae bacterium
GGTACTTGACGCCAGAAGGCAATTGAAACACGGTCGCTTCATCTGAATCGGCTGAGGCGAAGTAGATGCATTGCTGTCGTAACAGATGCATTGCTAGCGAAAAGGCGTGGACTTCCGATCCGCGTGGAACCCGAATGGTCGCCTGCTTCGTTTCTTTGGGCATCCCTTTAAGTATCCACAACGCTTGGCCCTGTGAGCGCTACAAACACCCCAGCCCGCTACGTAATTGGCATCGACCTCGGCACGACGAACACGGCCTTGGCGTATGTCGATCGGGAGGCGCGCCGTGAGAAGGATGGGCAGCGGCCCATCTCGTATTTCGATGTGCCGCAACTGGTGGCACCCGGTGAGGTGGATACCCGTCCGGTGCTTCCTTCGTTTGGGTACCAGCCGGGTGCCTACGATCTGCCGCAGCAACACATCCAATTGCCGTGGAATGCGGAACGCACGTACGTGGTGGGCACATTGGCGCGCGACCAAGGCACCAAGGTGCCGGGGCGGTTGGTGGCATCGGCGAAGTCGTGGCTCAGCCATGCAGGCGTAGATCGCAGCGCTGCAATCCTGCCGTGGGGAGCCGATAGCGATGTGCAGAAGATTTCGCCTGTTGAAGCGAGCCAGCGGTACTTGACGCACCTCCGCGAGGCATGGAATGAGAGGATGGCGACCTCGCCCACCGAGCGGTTCGAGCAGCAAGACATCATCCTGACGATTCCGGCCTCGTTCGATGAAGTGGCGCGCGAACTCACGCTGAAAGCTGCCCACGCCGCAGGCATTCCACGTCTGCTGCTCCTCGAAGAGCCGATGGCCGCCTTCTACGCTTGGATGGCCGACCACGCCGACACACGCGATGCCATGCCCGATGGGACCCTCATCCTCGTGTGCGACATCGGAGGCGGCACCTCGGACTTTTCCATCCTGAGCGTAAAAGTTGATGCGCAGGGCAACCAGAGGTTCGACCGTCTCGCCGTCGGTGAGCACCTGATGCTCGGCGGTGACAACATGGACCACGCCCTCGCGCGCAAACTCGAAGCAGACCTGTTCGATCGGCCCGGCCAACTCGATGTACAGCGGTGGAACCAACTCGTTTACCAATGCCGCCGAGCAAAGGAAGAACTGCTCGGCGATCAAGATTTACGCGAGGCGCCGATCTCCGTAGTCGGCAAAGGGAGTGGGCTGATCAGCGGGACGCTACGGGTGCGGCTTCTGCAAGACGATGTGGAGCGGCTGTTGCTCGATGGCTTCTTCCCTCACGTACCCAGCGATGCGCAGGTGCAGCGATCCAGACGCACGGGGTTGACGGAACTAGGCTTGCCCTACGAGCAAGATCCTGCCATGACGCGCCACATCGCTGCGTTTTGGCGTCGCTTCCAACCACTTCTCGCGGATGCTACCGGACGCAGTAACCCGTATCCTGACTATATCCTGTTTAACGGCGGCGTATTTCAGCCCACGATGCTGCGCGAACGCGTTCGCGAGATGGTGCAAGGGTGGTTTCAGGTCGCAGCAGGTCCAGACTGGTCGCTGCAAGAATTAGCCAACCCGCGCCTTGATCTGGCCGTCGCCCGAGGGGCAGCCGCTTATGGTTTGGTGCGCCAAGGCGAGGGGATGCGCATCGGAAGTGGCAGTCCGCGTGCGTGGTACGTCGTGCTGCATGACGATGACAGCTCCGAACAACAGCAGGGTGTATGCCTCGTCCCACGCGGTGCAGATGAAGGGTTTGAGGCAGAACTTTACGACCAAACGTTTGCAGCACTCGCCAATCGCCCGGTGTCCTTCCAACTCGTCACCTCCACCACGCGAACAGGCGAAGGGCTGGGGGATGTGGTTACCTTGCAACCCGAAGAAATTAAAACCTTGCCACCCATTCGCACCGTCCTTCGATTTGGCAAGAAGAACGCAGCACGCAACCTGCCTGTCCGCCTCGGTGCCCGGCTCACCGAAATTGGCACCCTCGAACTCTGGTGCGATGCTGTTGAGACGCCGCACCGTTGGGATCTAGCCTTCGATATCCGGCAAGTCGCTTCGACTTCAGAAACCACCGATGCTTCAGTTAATGCCGATGCAGACGCGGCCGAGGTCTTCGATGCAAACCGCTTGGCTGAAGCCATCACGTTTGTGCAGCACGTCTTTAGCGAAGGAGGCTCAGTCGAAAGCGTTTGGGAAGAACTGGAGCGCCTACTCGACATAGAGCGCAGCCAATGGCCGCTGCCCGTACTGCGCAAACTAGGCGATGCCGTTCTGACGGCTCCCCGCGAAGCCTCTGCCGACCACGAGGCGCTCTGGTTCGACCTCCTTGGCTACGCATACCGCCCCGGCCACGGCGACCCTGTCGACGATTGGCGGATGACGGAATCGTGGAAACGCTACCTCGAAGGCCCCAAACATCCCAAAAGCGTTGCCGTGCGCACGGCATGGTGGATTTGGCTACGGCGGATTGGTGGGGGACTGCAAGCGCAGAAGCAAACGCAAGTGTACTACGACGTGCGTCCGTACATCCAACTCAAAGTCAAGACAGGAAAGCGGCATCGTTTTTATCCGCGCCGCATGGACGAGCGCGAGAAACGTGAGGCATGGCGTGCGTTGGCATCGTTCGAGCGGCTTGATGTCGACCTCAAGGTGGCGTTGGCCAAGGTGCTCTTGCAACAAATCAAAGAGAACCGCCCCAAGGCTTCTGAGCTCTGGGCGTTAGCTCGCTTGTGCATACGGATACCCTTATACGGACCACTCAATCGGCTCTTGCCCGTCAACCAGGTACAGGCGATTCTATCCACGCTCCTCCGCAGGCACCTCCCACACCGCGATAGTGTGGCCTATACACTCGTTACGCTCGCACGCCGCACTGGGCACCGCGACCGCGACCTCTCGCAACAAGCCCGTCAACAAGTCGAACGTTGGCTACGCAAGATGGAAGACGAGGACGCATTCAAAACACTCCTGCACAGTGCCGACCCACAACTCAAGCACCCCGGCATCGACTGGCTTGTGAGCGAGCCCGTCATCGCCACGGGGGCTGTTCTGCATGATCCGAAAGGGCTACGGGTGGCTGAGTAGCTGGACAATCAAGTCAATTCAAGTCAGCCTACTGAACGTGAGTTCGGGAAAGGAATCGCATGAGAACAAGGTGGTACGTATGATTTGAGAGCCTAACCTCATCTCACTCATCTGCCTGCCCCATGCTTACTCGGATATTCTGCGATCTCGACGACTTCTGCAAACACTTCGAACCACTTCTCGAAGCCCACGCACTGGCCAACGACACCCAACGCCGACGTAAACCCAAGCTGTCCCTCTCGGAGATGCTCACCATCGTCGTCTA